>CAJBPJ010000281.1 GCA_903957465.1 uncultured Opitutia bacterium | reverse complement strand
TTCCTTTGTCATCGAGCAGACGTACGGAGACGGTGGCGGTTGAGGCGTTGGACACGGGTGAAGAAGTGTTTGGAGAAGTTTGGGGTGCGCAGCCTGCGAGTACTATGGAGGCTGCGATAATTAGACAGAGGGCGTGCATGTCTTACGAAGTTTTAAACCGAAGGAGAACCTTGGCTGGCGCTACGCCGTTGGCGATCTCGGCGCAGGACCATCCGTGAAGACGTGTCCGAGGTGTCCATCGCAAAGTGCACAGAGAATCTCTGTACGGATCATTCCATGACTACTGTCTTCATGTGTCGCGACATTTTCGGCGCACACAGGCTTGAAGAAACTCGGCCAGCCAGTGCCTGAATTAAATTTACTATCTGACGAGAAGAGGGGCAGCTCGCAGCAAATGCAGACGTAAGTACCTTTGAGGTGGTTATCAAGGAGCGTTCCGCAGAATGGACGTTCGGTGCCCTTGGCCCGCGCAATTTGATACTGTTCAGGCGTAAGCTGAGCTTTCCATTCCGCGTCGCTTTTTTGGATGCGACTAACGGTCTTTAACTCGGTTAAGTTTCCTTTGTCATCGAGCAGACGTACGGAGACGGTGGCGGTTGAGGCGTTGGACACGGGTGAAGAAGTGTTTGGAGAAGTTTGGGGTGCGCAGCCTGCGACCACTATAGAGGCTACGATAATTAGACAGAGAGTGTGCATGTCTTACGAAGTTTTAAACCGAAGGAGAACCTTGGCTGGCGCTGCGTCGTTGGCGATCTCGGCGCAGGATGAATAAAAGAGGTCCGCCAATGACGATGAGCGACCAAATACCTAGAAGGAGTGAGTAAAAGGTTCCGAGCGCACATACACATGCTTGTTTACGGCGGAGCACCAGGTACCAAGGCGTGGCGAGTGCGAGTCCAACCGCTGTACCGATGGTCGCTTGTTTGACGGTGCGCTCAATCGTATTAGAGTCAGGTGTCTGGCTGCGGTAAGTCAGTAAGCCAGTGAAGAAAATCCAGGAAAGTGCCCATGCTGCAATAACACCACGCGCCGTACCTATGCCGATGGTAGCAGGGCTCTCTGCGTCCGAAAAGTAGCTTGGGATATCAAGAAGTGCCGCGAGTGGAATAAAGATGGCCGCTGTGACTAAAAATCCGCCGAGCAAGGCACGGCTGAGAATGGGGACGGGCTCTCCTCGACCAGGTTGGATTGGAAGAGGAATAAGTAATGAAGCGAGTTGGGCAAAACTGAGAGCCGCGACAATGAGAACGAGTTCTACTTCAAAACTACTTAAGTTACCGCTCACATTTTCAAGTCCACCGCCGATGAGTAGTTGTGTGACAACTTCCTGTGCAACGAGCATTACATTGGTAAGTACGGGTGTTAGCAGGATGCAGAGAGCAATGCGTTTCATGTCGGTAGGATAGGGCGGTGCGGAGAAGTCTAACAGACTAAAAATGCTCTATAGTTCGCAGCTTTGCTGGGTCTCGCGGGTTGGTCGGGCGATTAAACCTGGATGTGGTTCGAGTGGGTAAAGCTCCTGCGCACGTTCACCGAGTAGGAACTGATCGCAGCACGCCATGAGGTCGCGCATGCCTTCGGTACGTCGCATTGCGTGCAGGAATTTTCCTTCGGTATCGACGGCCAGTCCCACGAAGTTGAGAAACTTTTTTAAGCGCGAGGCTCGACGGTCATCTTCTGAACTCACGTCACAACATTCGTTGGCTAAATCATCGATGTAGGCGCGGACTTCGCCGAGGGTCGGGCGGTAGAGGGGTTGTCCAAGTTGGCTTTCGCGCCATTGGCGGAAGAGCCATGGGTTGCGAATGGCATGTCGGCCCATCATTGCGCCCCAGGCCCCAGTTTCTTGAATGATGCGCGCAGCTTTCTCAGCACTCCAGATGTCGCCATTGGCAATCACTGGACAAGGAACGCTGCGTACGGCCGTAGCAATGGCGGCATAGTCAACCTCCGCCCAGTAAAGACCTTTCACGGTACGTCCATGTACAGTGAGTAAATCCACTTTATGTTTCACGACCGACTCTAAGACGTGTGGCAGGGGTTCGTGATTATCGAACCCGAGACGCATCTTGACGGTGAAGAGACCCGGAATCTCGGCCCGCATCGCGGCGAGAATTGCATCTACCTTGGCGGGGTCGCGGAGGAGGCCGCCACCAACATTCTTTCGGTAAACTTTGGGTGCGGGACATCCGAGGTTAAGATCAATCCCGGCTACGGGCAGATTTTTAATTAACCAACGAACCGTGCGAAGGATGTGGGGAATATCTTCGCCGATGAGTTGGGCGAATACGGGACGTTGCGTACCGTGAGACTCGATGGATTCGACGATATGTTTTTCTGGCGTCGATGTTTCGTGAACGCGTAGGTATTCGGTGACAAACCAATCGGGTGCACCGCGACGGGCAACGACGCGGAAGAACCCGGTAGTGGTCACGTCCTGCATGGGCGCAAGAACCGACGGACGTGTGCCCGCAGCGATGGGCTGGGGGAGGCCTGTGCTCAAGCCTGCTTGCGCAAGCGCGCGAGTGCTTCGGCCATGTCATCGCAACTCGCCACAACGCTCGCGGCTACGAAGACTGGGGCTTTGGCTTTGACGGCTAAGACGAGAGAGTCGGATGGACGTGCGTCGACCTCCGCAAGTTTCCGTGCAACGGGTCCGTCCATGCGCTAAACAATGCGCGCAAAGAAGACGCCGTCTTTTACGTCAGAGATGACCGCGTGCTCAACATGGCTGTCCACTCCTTGTAGGAGATGGAGCATTAAGTCGTGAGTAAGTGGACGCTCAGCGGATTTTCCTTGGATGGCAGAAAGCAACGCTTCGCCTACCTGTGGATCGACTTGAATGACGATGGTCTTGCTGTCGAGTACGAGGAAGACTGCCGTACCCGATTGAGTGGGGATGACGTGAATGTGGTTTACCTTCTGGGCTGCGTCTTCGGCCATGCTGAAAGCATTAGGTTTCCGTCTGCGTTCGCAAGCGCGATACCAATCTAGTTTAAAACCTTACCCGCAACTTGCCACCTTAGCTCTTTTTGACCTAATCAGTGTTATGTCCTTCCTTGCCGACGATTTCTTAATTGATTGGGCTAAGCTGACTCCTGAACGCGTCGAGCCAGAGTTACGCGAAGCTTTAGCAAACGCACGCAAGGATATCGATGCCTATAAAAGTCAGCGCCCGGCTGACGTTAATTATGCCAAGACCTTACTCGGTTTAGAAAAAGCCTCACAACAGCTCGATCGTGCATGGGGTCTCGTTTCCCATTTAGATTCGGTGCTAAATTCCCCTGAGCTGCGCAAGGCTTACAACGCGCTCCTCCCTGACGTCACCGCCTTTTATACTTCAATCGCTCTCGACCCTGAAGTCTGGTCGACCCTTAAGGCTTTTGCAGAAAGCAATGAGGCTAAAGGGCTCAAAGGTGTTCGCCACCGCTTCCTCACAGAAACTGTAGCCGGCTTCGTTGAG
>CAJBPJ010000280.1 GCA_903957465.1 uncultured Opitutia bacterium | reverse complement strand
TCCTGAAGATATTTTAGCAAAAGTATCTGCGGCTATTCGTGCGCGTGCGCCGAAGGGCGTGAAAGTTGAAATTGAAATCAAACAAGGTAACGCTGCGTACTTTGTATGTCCGCCAGGTCGTCCCAATACGCCGAAGGGACAAAACCCTGTCCTCGCCCGCGCATTTGCGGAAACAGAATCTGCAATCGCCGGGGCATTCGGCAAGGCACCCATCTATGTGCGAGAAGGCGGCAGTGTGCCGATTATTGAAGACATCCGTCGAGAGACAGGTTTGGACTCGGTGATGATTGGGCTCTTTACGCCCGAATCGAATTTGCATGCACCCGACGAAAACTTGGAGATCGGTATGGCCGAAAAGGCGATTAAAGCCTATGAAAGCCTCTTGGAAGGGGTCGCTAAAGGCGGCCGGAAGTAAGCCCTTCTGCCTTCCACTTTTCCTTTAAAGACCCTATATCAAGAGCCTTCCCATGGCTGTTTTCCGCAAGCGCACCCACACCCCGACGCCTAAAAAGAAGGACATTGCGGCGGGTCTTTGGACTAAATGCCCAGGTACGGGCGAGATGGTCTTTACGAAGGACCTCGAGGCCAGCTGGAATGTTTTCCCTAGCGGGTACCATGACCGCCTAAGTGCGGATCGTCGTATTGAGCTCCTCATTGATAAAGGCACTTGGCGCGAGACCGATGCACGTCTCGTCTCTAAAGATCCCCTGCGCTTCACCGCGGGTGGCTCTTACCCTGAACGACTCCTCCAGCACCAGCGCAAGTCGGGCCTACGCGACTCGGTTGTTTCGGGCACAGGGTTGCTCGACAGCATCCCAGTTTCTCTAGCAGTGATGGACTTTGGATTTATGGGCGCCTCGATGGGCTCCGTCGCTGGAGAAAAAGTTACCCGCGCCATTGAGCGTGCGATTAAAGATAAGCGCGCCTGTATTGTTGTCTGCGCATCAGGCGGCGCACGCATGCAAGAAGGCATCCTTTCGTTGATGCAAATGGCTAAGACCTCGGCGGCGCTTGCGCGTCTGCGGGCAGCGGGGCTTCCATACATTGCCGTACTTACCAATCCAACGATGGCAGGCGTGATGGCAAGTTACGCAACGTTGGGCGACGTGATTGTTGCAGAACCGGAAGCGCTTATCGGTTTTGCCGGTGCACGTGTTATTAAAGAGACTACCAACCAAGATTTACCGGAAGGATTCCAGACCTCTGAGTTTCTGCTGAAGCGCGGCCTGATTGATATGATTGTTTCGCGCAAGGAGATGAAGCCTCGCTTGGCGAGTCTGCTCCGTGCGGTGGGTCCTCGTCCGAAGCCTGCAAAGGCCCGTTAAGGTAATCGGCGCTGCCGATGGACTCTCCTGCCGCCACGCTCGCCTGGTTAACCAATCTCCGGGCCGGCGGGTCGCGGCTGGGTATTGAGCGCATGCGCGCGTTAATGGATCAGGTGCAGCACCCAGAGTTAACGACGCCTTGCATCCATGTTGCCGGCACCAATGGCAAAGGCTCAACCTGTGCGATGTTGGAGGCAATTCAACGGAAGGCAGGCGGTCGATCGACAGGGCTATATACGAGCCCGCACCTCATTCATCTGGGCGAGCGCATTCAGCACAACCGACAACCGCTACCAGAAAAATCTATCATTGAGTACGCCGAGGTTCTACGAAGCTCGGTTACGGCGATTCATCGAGAAACACCGGACCTCGCGCCGACGTTTTTCGAACTTATGACCTGTATGGCCTTTCAGGCCTTTGCACAATGGAAGGTCGACGTCGCCATTCTCGAAACAGGCCTTGGCGGGAGGTTGGACGCGACAAATGTTTGTAAGCCGCTCGTCACTGTAATCACGAGTATCGGGTTAGATCATGAAGAATATCTCGGAAATTCTATCGAGGCGATTGCTGCAGAAAAAGCGGGTATCCTTAAAGAGGGTGTGCCCTGTGTTTTGGGTGAGTTACCCCTGGAGGCTGAAACAGTTATTCGTCGTCGTGCCCATGAGCTTGGCGTAAAAGTTTATACGGTTGGCGAACGATTTGGGGAAAATTTACCAACCACAAATCTTGAAGGCCGGCACCAGGCCGTGAATGCAGGCTGCGCCTTGCTGGCATGTGAGATTATTAGCCAAAAATTACCCTTCGACCCTATTCTTGCCAAACAGGCCCTCCAGTCTGTCGAGTGGAATGCTCGCTGGCAGCGCGTTCACCTCTCCGATGGACGCACGCTGATTATCGATGCCTCTCATAACGAAGAGGGTGTGCGATCGCTCGAGCCACTTTTAGCTAAGCTACATTCGCCGACGGTGATTGTTGGCGCTACCGGTTTAGCACGAGCCTTGCCCTTGTTAGCATGCGTTGCGCGTCATGCAGGGGTCTTGCATCTAGTTGAAGTCGCTAATGAGCGCGCGCTCTCGCCCGCACAACTTGCAGGATTGTTGCCACCGCTAAAGATTCCTGTTCACCACTCACAGATCAGCGAACTTTTCCCTGCGAAAGGTCAATGTAGTGTCCAAGGCGACACCGTATTGGTCGTAGGGTCGCTTTACCTTGCTGGCGAAGTGCTTGCGCGGCTCTCGGGCGAGACCCCGTCAGTGAACTGGCAAGACCGCTTAACGCCTTCACGCTGATGGAATCCAGTCAGCAGGCGCCGAAAGATAAGCCACCGCTCATTGATCCGCAGGAATTGCCTGGCTGGGTCATCGAAGAGGATACGGACTTTCTGGTTTTTGATAAGCCCGGCTGGGTTGTTTGTCATCCATCCAAAGATGGTCCTTGGTCTTCCTTGGTTGGTGCAGTGCGTGTTTGGCGGACGATGGATAAGATGCACCTCGTTAGTCGTCTTGACCGCGAAACGAGTGGGGTGATTCTTTTGGCGAAACATGCAGTGGCTGCTTCGCTCGCACAAACAGCGATGGAGCGTCGCTGGGTTCATAAAACCTACCTAGCCATACTGGAAGGGGAGGTCACCGAGCCTGTCATGGTTGATCAACCGCTCGGCGATGACGTCACTAGTGAAGTTGCGGTGCGAACAACCGTTAGGCCCGATGGTTCGCCCTCAGCAACTTTCTTTGAGCCGCTACTCTATCGCAAAGGCTTCACGTTGGTTAAGGTGAAGCCGCATACGGGCCGGAAGCACCAGATCCGTGCGCACGCCCTTTGGATGGGGAATCCTGTCGTCGGCGATAAGCTCTATGGGCGCGATGCTTCGCTTTACCTTGAATTTGCCCGTGAAGGCTGGACGGCCCGTCTCGCCCGCTCGCTCGCGCACCGTCGTCAAGCGCTCCATGCCGCTCGACTCGATTTCACTGCCCCGAATTTCGTCCGTACCTTTTGTGCACCTTTTGCAAAAGATCTCCGTGAATTTGCGGAAATGCAAATGGGCGTCACAGCCGTGGAGATGACGCAGCTTCTGCAACATGCAGAGCTGACTTAACCGTGTGCAATAGTCGCCGCGTCAATATGGCTAGCGCCGCCAATGCGCAGGGCAGTCGCACATGCACTTAACGTCGCCCCCGTAGTAAGAACGTCATCGATGACCACGAATCTACCCGCAGGCAGTTTTTTCTTTGGTAAAACACGAAAAGCGTCGTCCATGTTTTGCACGCGCTCTTCTCTTCCGAACTTAACTTGTTGGCCAGTATCCCGTGTGCGCTCGAGTATGTGCATGTAAGTGCAGCCGGAAATCTGCTGCGCGAACTCTATAGCCAAAACTTCAGCTTGATTGTACCCGCGCTCTCGGTGCCTAGCTTGACAGAGTGGTACAGGCACAAGAAATGATCCTGCAAGGTGTCGTCTAAAGATAGCATCTTCTAGGCATAGACTCGCAAGGTCCCTGGCGAGAAATGGCTCCCTGCGATATTTCATGCGATGTATAAGGTGGCGCATCGCATCCTTTAGTTGGAAGGCGCAGATGGCTCGTCCGAAGGCAGGGCTTAGCCCCACACAGTGCGTGCAGCTTCTTGGCCCTACGAGTATACCGAAAAACGGATGACCGCAGGTCGCGCACCGCGGGTCAGCGATGCGCTGAAGTTTAGCTACTCCTTTAGAAGAAAGGTGTCGCCATGGGCCTGCCTCGAGGGGTTCGCCGGTAAGAATGCAGTCCCGGGGGAAGATGAAATCGACCAAGCCGTCCAGCAGTTCTTGCTCCTGGAATGTGCGAGTTTCAGTCACGGTTATTTTAAGTCCGCGGTGAACACCCAAAGAGTCAAAGGCCTGAATTGCCCAGAGATTATAGGCGGCCTGAACGCAGGTGCTTCCCTTTAGGGACTAGGCTTCGGGCTATCGAAAACCCGCTGGGCTAAAATTACCAGCAAAGCATGCAAAATGCATTTGCTCAGAAAGGGGTACAACTCAAGCATCGGCCATTCTTCTATGTCGTTTGACTTCGATAGTTGTCCCGACCGCTCAACAAGCGACAGCACCAAGTGGCATAAGTACACAGGTCGCGATATCATCCCTTCGTGGATTGCTGACATGGATTTCACTTCGCCTCCAGAAGTCGTCGAAGCAGTGCGCGCGCGTGCAGCTCACGGTGTTTATGGTTACCCCGCTCAGCGCGACCGTACGTTTGAGGCGGTGGTCAACCATGTTAAAAATCGGCATCAATGGACGATTGGCAAAGAAACCATCACATTCATGTGTTCGCTGGTTCCGGGAATTCATGCCGCGATCCGCATGGGTTGCGCACCGGGACAATCTGTCGTCAGTACTTTCCCTGTATACCCACCATTTTTGAATGCGCCGACGCTTTCGGAGCGCGGATTGCTTAAAGTCCCCATGGCTTTTGAAAACGGGCAATGGACGTTTGACTGGCCCGCACTCGAGAAAGCATGCGCGCAACCTGAAGCCGAAGTACTCTTGTTGTGCAGCCCATACAATCCATTGGCGCGCGTCTTCACGCGCGAAGAGTTGTTGCGTATAGCTGAGTTGGTGAAGCGCTATGACTTGCTCGTTTGCTCCGACGAAATCCATTGCGACCTCGTTCTCGACCCGAAGATTAAACACACCGTTTTTGCGACGTTGTCCGATGATACCGCCGCTCGTACGATTACTCTCATGGCCGCGAGTAAAACGTATAACGTGGCCGGACTGACCTGTGGATTTGCGATTATCACGGACAGTGCGGTGCGTACGCGCTTCCGCAGGATTTTACAGGGTCTCTCGTTAGACCAAAATATTTTTGGTATGGCGGCAACGGAAGCTGCTTTCAACCACGGCGAGCCTTGGCGCTTAGCCGTGATTGATTACCTTCGTGGCAATGTTGACCTCATTGAGAAGGAATTGAAGGATATGCCTGGGCTTGTGTTGCGGCAGCGCCCGCAGGCGAGTTTCTTGGCTTGGATTGATGCAACTGCTCTCGGTTACGAAGACCCACATGCAGCTTTTGAGCAAGGTGGCGTCGGTCTTGGCAATGGTGCCGACTTCGCGGGTGCAGGGCACGTGCGGATTAACTTTGGATGTCCAAGAGATCGCCTGCGCGAAATTTTGCGACGCATGAAGGCCGTCGTCGCGAAAGCGCCTGGACGGCGTTAAGTGTGCTTTACTTGCTGACTTAACACCTGGGTTGCAATGACGCAGGCCAGCGCGGCGTTTTCAGCGCGCAGTACCGCATGGCCAAGTGAAATAGGTCTGAATCCTGCATGTCGAGCGGCTGCGAGCTCTTCGGGGTTTAAGTCGCCTTCAGGGCCCACCAGCCAAACGACGCGCGTGATGCCAGTTAGCCGAAGTAGTCCGACCGGCTCGGCGTCAATTTCCAAGGAAGCGGTTAAACGTAATTCGCCTTCAGCTATCGGGGGCAATGCATCACACCAGGCGCGAAAATAATTCGGCGTCTGCACCTTGGCTGCCCAAGGATTGCCGCATTGTTTACAGGCCTCAATAACTTGGTCGCGCCAGCGCTCTGCTTTCGCTTGTGAGCGCTCAGCGTCTAGCCTGACTTCGCAGCGTGCAGTCATCAACGGCTGGATTTCGTTGACGCCCGCTTCAGCGACCGAGCGAACGAGGTCATCCATCGTGCCGCCTTTCGGCATAGACTGAACGAGCGTGACATGGGGGAAGGATTCAGGTGCGCGTGAAACTTTGAGCAATTCGACGACGGCGGCATTGCCATCGGCGCTGCTTAAACGCCCTTCGGCAATCATGCCTGAGCCATCGAGAACAACGACAACGTCGCCACGGCGGGCACGTAGACTGCGCACCAAGTGGCCGCTTTCTTCCGGTGAGAGGGTGACGGTTGTTGCGCCGGGGCGCAGAGGTTTTTCAAGCCAAGCACGTAGCATAAATTACTTAGGAATCGCCTCCGCCTGGTCATACGATGCATCCCAGTCTTTCCAGATAGTTTCGTAGCCAGCGGCGCTAAGCATTGTGGAAACTTCCGCGGGCGAGCGCGTATCTTCAATCGAGAATTGCTCCAAGGATGCTTCCGCACCTTCGGAGTAGCCTGCAGGATTTGTTCGTGAGCCGGCCGACATGGCAGTGACGCCAATGCGAAAGGCTTTATCGCGAAACGCCGCACTTTCGCGCGTACTTAAATTCAGCTCAACTTCTCCATTCAAGAGACGGAATGCACAGATCGCTTGGACGAGATCCCGGTCCGTCATTTCAACCTTCGGCTTAAGGTTGCCTTCATGTGGACGTAAACGAGGGAATGATACGCTGAATCGGCTCCGCCAGTGTTTGCGCTCAAGCCAGTCGAGGTGCAGTGCTGTGAAGAAGCACTCCGTACGCCAATCTTCGAGGCCAAAGAGCGCCCCCAAGCCAATCTTATGTACCCCTGCTTGCCCTACGCGATCTGGGGCATCTAGCCGCCAGCCAAACTCGGATTTGCGACCTTTCGGGTGATGTGTGCGGTATGTCTCCGCATGGTAAGTTTCTTGGTAAACTAAAATGGCATTTAATCCGTGCTGTCGGAGCCGGACATACTCTTCGACCTCTAAAGGTTGAACTTCCATTGATAGCGAAGCGAAGTGTGGGCGCAGCAGGTCGAGTGCTTGCACGAAATAATCCACGCCAACCTTCGTTGATTCACCTGTTAGTAGCAGTGCGTGGTCAACACCGAGTTTACGAATGGCGGCAGCTTCGCGAAGAATTTCAACCGGGTTAAGTGTTCGCCGCGGGACTTTATTTCCCGCGCTATAGCCGCAATAGGTACAAACATTCTGACACTCGTTCGAAAGGTATGCGGGGGCAAAGAGCTGCATCGTTCGTCCAAATCGCTGGACGGTCCGTGCGTGGCTCAGTTGAGCCATTGTCTCGAGGTAGGGTTGTGCTGCCGGAGAGATGAGCGCTCGAAAATCATCGAGTTGGCAGTTGCCGGCTTTCGCTCGCTCAAGCGCCTGTAGAACGTCTTTTTCTGTACACGCAGTAATGCTGGCTCGGGTAATGTCCCAAGGGTGGGCGGCATGGACTTCGGCAAAAGACACGCTGCTAACTTAGAAGCGAAAGGGCGGAGCGCAAGCGTCTCGGGCGTTGCAGAGGCCATGTCTTACCCTCAAATTGACGCCGTGCCCGATCTGCGCGCCGAACTCATCTCGAAGGCCTATGGCAGTATACAGGTCTTAAAAGGTATTAGCCTGCACCTAAGGCCGGCCGAACTCGTTTGTATGATTGGTTCTTCTGGCTGCGGGAAGTCGACCCTGCTGCGTTGCCTCAATGGACTGGAGCCTGTGGATGGTGGCTCGATTACTTTGGATGGAGCCCCCGTTTCCCCCCTTGATCTTCGTCGTCGTGTTGGCCTGGTCTTTCAAGGATTTCATCTCTTCCCGCATTTAGATGTGATGGGCAATCTGCTGCTCGCACCTGGACTATTGCGGCCTGAGTTTACAAAAGAAGATACAGATTACGCTGAGCAATTACTCGCACGTGTTGGCGTGTCGCCGGAGTTATTTAACCGCCGGCCACATCAGCTTTCAGGCGGACAGCAACAGCGCGTCGCCATTGCTCGTGCACTAGCACTGCGCCCAGACGCCGTGCTCTACGATGAGCCGACGAGCGCGCTTGATCCTGAGCGAACGGCCGACGTCGTTGCGCTCATTCGTGACCGCCAGCAAGAAGGCCTTGCCCAAATTGTCGTCACACATGACATGCCATTTGCGCGCGCGCTGGCGTGTCGAACTATCCACCTTGACCACGGCGAAGTTGTGGCAGATGCGGCAGATTTACTCACAGCACCGCGCGATGAGCGCACCCAGCGCTTTCTGCGCGCATGTTTAGCATGAGATATGCGCTCTTATTGTTAATGGTATCGCTTGCGGCGCGCGAACCGTTGCCCGAGCTAACCTGGGGCGCTGCCACCGACGGTAATGTGCCATACGCGTTTCACCCCGACAATACCGATGCGCTGGTCGGCTTCGAAAAAGACATTGTCGATGCCATTGCACGTCGTCTTGGGCGTCAGCCAAAGGCCGTTCGCAATGATTGGGATGGCCTAGTTCCGGGCGTACAAGCTGGTAAATACGATATAGCCATCAACGGAATTGAGATCAGCGATGACCGAGCTAAGGAGGTCGATTTTTCCATTCCTTATTTCAAGTGCTATGAACAAATCGTGGTTCGTCGCGGTGGCCCTCGTCCTGAATCGCTTGCAGCGATGTCGGGCCTGCGTGTGGGTACGCTCGGTCAGACGTTGGCACTTGAACTATTGGAGAATACTCCCGGCGTTGAAGCCGTTCGTTACGACCAAGAATTACAGGCTTACAACGATCTCGCCACTGGCCGTATCGATGCCGTCCTGCTCGATGTACCGATTGCCAAGTATTATGCCGGGCCTGATCCGCGTCTTGAATTAATTGGCGAGCCGATTGGAGAAATTCGTTACGCCATTGCTTTGCGCAAAGGGAGTGCCCTGAAGGCCCCGATTGATGCTGCCTTGCGTGGTATGATTGCGGACGGCGAACTACGAAGGATTCTTTCCAAGTGGGATCTCTGGGGGCCCGCTCAGGCGTCTTTGTACGGGCAACCCCCTGAGCCACTCGGAACGCCCGATGGCTACCTTGATTACGTGAGCCGCGTGCGCGACTCAGTTTCTTGGACAGAAAAACTCGCCCGGTATTTTTCACCTGAAGCCCTCTCGCTCTTGGCTAAAGGCGCTGGTTTGACGCTCGCGCTGTCCTTGAGTGCCATGCTTCTGGCGGTTGCGCTTGGCCTCATCCTTGCCCTCGCACGCGTTTATGGTCCGACGCCACTTTCATGGCTAGCGGCAACGTGGATTGAGGTTATTCGCGGAACGCCCCTGCTTATCCAAACCCTCTTTCTGTATTATGGATTGCCCAATATCGGCATCCAGTTCCCGCCGTTTGTGGCTGGCGTTTTGGCGTTGGGAATAAACTACGCTGCGTACGAAGCGGAGAATTATCGAAGTGGCTTACGCGGCGTTCCCCGAGGCCAACTCGAAGCAGCTTTAGCTTTGGGGCTTACACAGCGCCAGGCATTGAGACATGTGATTGTTCCACAAGCACTGCGCGTGTGTCTGCCGACGATGACGAACGACTTCATTAGCCTACTGAAAGATTCATCCCTGGTTTCGATGATTACGTTGCTCGAACTCACAGGCTCCTACCAGCGACTCGCCACGCAGTACTACGATTACTTTTTGTTAGGCCTACTCGTGGCACTTATCTACTTATTACTCGGGCTGCCGTTTGTAAGGCTAGCACGTCAACTCGAGCGTAACCTCGATGGTGACAAAGCCGCACGCTAGACTGCGCGAGCGACGTGCTCTTAGAGTAATTGCTTATACTGATCCGCCGTGAGCAGTGCCTGCGCAGCAGCGGAATTGTCCAGCTTGATGCGAATCATCCAGGCGCCCGTGTAAGGTTCGCGATTAACGAGATCAGGCGAGCCGTTGAGTTCAGCATTTACGCCAACAATTGTTCCAGCAACGGGACAGTAGAGATCGGAGGCAGCCTTAACCGATTCGACGGTTCCGAAAACTGCATGTTCTGCGAAAGTCGCGCCTACCTTAGGGAGATCAACAAAGGTAACGTCGCCGAGAGCGGCCTGGGCATGATCAGTAATGCCAATGGTAGCGGTACCATCATTTTCAAGGCGCAGCCACTCGTGGTCTTTGGTGTAGCGAAGGTCGGAAGGGAGGGAGCTCATGGGGAAGGTTAGTGAAAGGAAGGGGTCTCAGGAAAATAGTTCAATCCCTCACTTCACAAAAGGTTCTGCAGAAATTTCTAAAGGGATTCGATTCCCGCGAATATCCACAGTAAGGTTTCCTTTAGCTAGGGCATCTGAGCTAATTAAAGCCGTACCAATGGGTTTATTGAGTAAAGGCGAGTGCGTGCCTGAAAGGACCTCGCCAACTTTAGTGTCTCCGGCAAAGACGGCTGTTCCTTGGCGGGCAATACGTCGATCGGCCAACGAGAAGAGAACGACTGAAGAGGGCAGGGCGCCATCAGCCTGCTTTTTAAGTGCTTCGCGGCCGATAAACTCAGGCTTGGAGAACTTAACCGTCCAACCTAGGCCAGCTTGAATCGGCGAAATGACCTCGGAGATTTCATGTCCATAGAGCGGGTAGCCAGCTTCGAGTCGCAGGGAGTCGCGCGCGCCTAGACCCGTTAGGAGGAGTCCGTGTGGCTTGCCCGCAGCTAAAATAGCCTCCGCAACTTTGGTGGCACTCGCCGCTGGCAAATAAATTTCAAAACCGGGTGAACCTGTGTAGCCAGTCCGGGAGATGATGCATTCGCTGACATTTGCGACAGTGGTGACGACAAAGGCAAAGCGCTTGATGCTATCGAGCTTTACGGAAGTGAGGGACGACAAGATCGCTTCGGCCGCTGGTCCCTGTAAGGCGAGTTGGCCCCACTGCGCGCACTCATCGGCGATTTTAACTTGGGATGAGCCGACCTGAGCACGTAGCCACGCAATGTCTTTGGGAGCATTGGAAGCATTGAGGCAGATGAGGAATTCTTCAGGTCCAAGGCGATAGACAATGAGGTCGTCGACACAGCCACCATCCGGCTGACAGAGAATGGTGTAGCGCGCCATACCCACGGGAATCGTGGCCATAGTGTTAGTCATTACGCGGTCAAGAAACACAGCCGCGTCTTTGCCGGTTACGCGACATTCACCCATGTGACTCACATCAAATAGACCTGCGGTGCGGCGCACGGCCAAGTGTTCCTCGAGGATGCCGGTATACTGAACAGGCATCTCCCAGCCGGCAAAGGGCACCATGCGTGCTCCGTTGGCAACGTGGAAGGCATAGAGGGGCGTGCGGCTTAGGTTTTCGGACATGGATTAAACGTGGTCGAGTGAGCGGAATGTTCCAATAAAAAAGCCCAGCTATCACGCTGGGCTTAATCGCTGATCGTAAAATCAGAGACGGCGTAACTCTTTGTCGAGTTGTGCTAAAAGCACGCGGTACTGCTCGCGAGTGACTTCGCCGTTGCGGACTTGCCGTTCCAGTAAGCCTTTGCGAGCGGTGTACTCGGAGTAAACGCGCGCGCGGCTTTCTGCCTGTGCAGCGGCCAATGCAGCGGATAAACCGGTTTCGGATATAGGCGCGGGCGCGGGTGTAGGTGCGGCGACGGGCTGGGCGACTTGCTGCGCGCGTTGATTGCTTTCGCTCGTCAGTTTTTCTTGGGCCAGGTTGTTTTCGAGCGCAACAATACGCGCCTGAGCAGCGGCAAGCTTTTGGGCGGCCTCTTGATCAG
>CAJBPJ010000279.1 GCA_903957465.1 uncultured Opitutia bacterium | reverse complement strand
GCGCAACCCTTTCAGTATTAGGTATCATGCTCTGGCAGTTCCACCAGCCCGCCAGCGAGAAGACCCTTGCCCGACCCTTTGTTGTATTACTGGTGTGGTTAGTTTCCGGGGCCATACTTGTTTAAACTTGGAACTATCGGTTGGGGTGGCTGATTAACATCTGTGCGTCGCTTTAGGAATCTACTGATTTTAGCTGTCCTCTTTTTTGTGGGCTGGAAATTTTGGTTTTATAAAAAGGATGCTTCGACTCCGGGAATTTCCGGAATCGACCCGCGCCTGACTTATGCAAATCGCGAGGGTGAGTGCGGAACGGGGGCAGTCGTGCCATGGGCCGGTAAACTTTGGGTCATCACTTATGGCCCACACCTACCCTATGGTTCGTCAGATAAGTTATGGGAAATTGGCCCAGATTTATCCATCCGTGCGCGACCCGAAAGTGTTGGCGGCACGCCTGCGAACCGAATGATTCATACGGAAAGTAACCAGCTACTGATTGGGCCATATTTTATTAATGCCCAAGGAAATGTACGCGTCATCTCACCGGATCGTATGCCGGGACGACTGACAGGCACTGCGCGCCACCTAACAGACCCAGCCAACAAGGTCTACTACGCCACCATGGAAGAAGGGCTTTATGAAGTCGACGTCCATACCCTCGAAGTCCGCACATTAATCAAAGACGACAATCTGCGAGCACGTCCCAAAGGTAGCCCAGAAGAAATAGCCACAAAAGAGAACCAACCACCCGGCCCCGAGGGCCGCTCGCGCCTACCGGGTTATCACGGCAAAGGACTCTACACGGGGCAAGGTCGCGTCGTCTATTCCAACAACGGTGAGATGGATGCCCGGGTACAAACCGATCCAACCATTCCTTCGGGTGCTTTAGCTGAATGGAAAGGCGAAGGTGACTGGTCATTGATTCGTCGTAACCAGTTCACAGAAGTCTCAGGGCCCGGCGGCATCACAGGCAGCGCACACCCGGAGACAGATCCTGTTTGGAGTGTCGGCTGGGATGCCAAATCACTTATCTTGATGGTTTTGGAAAAAGGTGAATGGCAGGCCTTCCGTCTGCCCAAGCCAAGCCATAGCTACGACGGATCTCATGGCTGGAACACCGAGTGGCCACGCATCCGAGACATTGGAGAAAGCGATTTATTGATGACAATGCATGGTGCCTTTTGGCGCTTCCCGCGCGACTTCCGTCCGAGTCAATCTGCAGGTATTGCCCCGCGCTCAGCTTACTTAAAAGTGATCGGCGATTTCTGTCGATGGAACGACCTCATTGTCCTGGGTTGTGACGACTCGGCTAAGTCAGAGTTCCTCAACAAACGTTCGCTTAAAACGGAGGGCGCAGCACCGCCACAATCACATTCAAATCTTTGGTTTCTACAGCCAAAACAACTCGATGAATTTGGACCTGTTGTTGCGCGCGGATCACTCTGGCTAAATGAAACACTAGCGGCAGATACCAAGAGCGACCCTTTCCTCTTTTCAGGCTTTGCGCACCGCGGGCTTTATTTAGCACATCAATCCGACGAAGCGGTAACGTTCACCGTGTGGGTCGACAGACAAGGCAATGACTCGTGGATAGCTCTACGGGAAATTTCCGTGCAAGCACGCGAAAGTACATGGGTAGATTTTGCATCGGCCGAAAAAGGCGCGTGGGTTCGTCTTTCAATCAATAAGCCTGCGCGTGGTGTCGTCGCCTCTTTCCATTATCGAACAGAAGACCAGCGTCCGAATTCAGCCGACGCTGATTTCGACTGTCTTGCCTCAGCGAGCACACAACGACGACGCGGCGGGGTATTGCGCTCACTGAGCGCCGAGCGCATCGGCCTGGTCGTTAACGATCAACTCTACACTATCGACCAGTCGCTTAAAGTTAGCGCAACCAAAGATGACAGTGCCCTTAAAAACATCACTGCATGCGCACCCAGT
>CAJBPJ010000278.1:0-2500 GCA_903957465.1 uncultured Opitutia bacterium | reverse complement strand
TAGCACCGTACTTTTTGGAACAGCATTTAAGTGCGACAAGTGCACACGCTGGCACAGCGCTATGGCTTCAGGCGTCATCATTGATCCTTCCGGTATTGTTGTCACAAACTATCACGTCGCGGGTGCAGCGAAGGGCGACGCGATGGGCGTGATGCTCTCCGATGGTACATTCCTAGCTGTCACTGAGATTCTCGCCGCTGACCAGAAACAAGACGTGGCCATTGTCCGCATCCAAACCGGCGGCAAAGCCCTGCCTGCCCTGCCCGTGCGCACCGACCTACGTGCGGGTGGCGACATCCTTTGCATGAGCAACCCCGATAATTGCGCGGGCTACCTTTCTGAAGGCATTGTGGCACGTTATAATCGGGAGTCCAGACCGGGTGGCAATGGCCCCGTCTGGATGCAAATCACCGCCGACTTCGCCAAAGGCTCAAGCGGAGGCCCAATCCTTGACCGCAGTGGTAATGTCGTCGGCATCGTCTCATCAACGAGCTCGGTTTATTACGACGAACCTAAAAACGGCGGCCAGCCGAACAACTTACAGATGGTTCGCCACAACTGCGTCCCAAGTACGGCTATCCTAGGCCTCACTCAAGAAGCCAAGCCCGCTGGACGATAAGCCTTAAGCGTGCCCAGGCGTCCGTGGGTAAGCAATGACGTCACGGATGTTACCCTCGCCGGTGACAAACATGAGCATGCGCTCGAAGCCGAGACCGAAGCCCGCATGGGGCACGGTGCCGAATCGACGTAAATCTGTATACCAAGCGTAAGCCTGCAGATCGAGACCATGCTCGCTCATTGCAGCTTCTAAGCGGTCAAGACGCTCTTCGCGCTGACTCCCACCAACAATTTCTCCAACGCCCGGCACCAACAGATCCATCGCCGCAACGGTTTTACTGTCATCGTTTTGACGCATATAGAAGGGTTTCGCTGTCTTCGGATAATTGTAAACAGTCACCGGACATTTGAAATGTGTCTCGGTTAAGAAACGCTCATGTTCAGCTTGGAGATTCTCTCCCCACTTAACCGGAAACTCAAAACTTCGACCGGAAGCTAAGAGAATATCAACAGCCTCCGTATAACTCACACGCGCAAAAGGCTTTTCAGCAACCAAGCGCAATCGCTCAAGTAAACCTTTGTCGACGTAGGCATCAAAGAAGGCGAGTTCTTCGGCGCACTCTTCAAGTGCGGCCCTTACGAGGTATTGCACGAGAGCTTCGGCGACATCCATGTCGCCCTTTAAATCACAGAACGACATCTCTGGCTCGATCATCCAAAACTCACTGGCGTGACGGCTTGTGTTCGAGTTCTCGGCACGAAAAGTCGGACCAAAAGTATAAATATCACCCAGGGCACTCGCTAAGGTCTCCCCCTCCAACTGCCCAGAAACAGTGAGGAAGGACTGCCGTCCGAAAAAATCTTTCGCCCAATCTGCCTTACCAGATGCATCGCGCTCTGGAGCAAGAGGATCGAGGGTTGTCACCCGGAAAAGTTCTCCCGCGCCTTCACAATCGCTAGCCGTTATCACGGGTGTATGGACGTACGCAAAGCCGCGTTCTTGGAAGAAACGGTGCACTGCCATCGCGAGCTTACTGCGCACGCGCAAGGTGGACCCTAGGCGATTTGTGCGCGCACGGAGGTGGGGAATTGTGCGCAAAAACTCCGGCGTGTGACCTTTCTTCTGCAGCGGGTAAGTTGCGTCTGCTTTACCAACGAGTTCAAACGTGGTCGCTTTAAATTCCCACGCCTGACCCTTGGCTGGTGAAGGCACCAAATCTCCGACCAAGCGAACGGATGCCCCTGTTAAAACATCCGCTAGCGTCTCTGCGCCTGGCAAAGTGTGATCGACGATTGCCTGTAAGTTTTTGAGACACGAACCGTCGTTGATTTCGACAAAGGAGAAACCTTTGGCGTCACGCTTAGTCCGAACCCAGCCCGCAACCTCAATACCGGTCTGAGCTTTTTCCGAAACCAGTGCCTGATTTACCTTGATGCGCATACACCGAGGTAAAAGGGGAAGAGTCAGGCTGGAAAGGGGAAAGCAAGCCCGCCCAACGGTTTCCGCTTTCCTCCCCTCCATTTCCCGACTTCTCTTAAGCACCATGAACGCCCTCGAGCAACTGCGCCAACACACCAAGGTCGTCGCCGACACCGGCGACTTCGCCGCCATGAAGGCTTTCAAGCCTCTGGACGCCACGACCAACCCGAGCCTCATCCTCAAGGCCGTGCAGATGCCTGAGTACCAAACACTCCTTCAGAAGGCCGCCCAGGACAATAAGAGCAAAGGTGTCCAAGCAGCGGTCGACGCACTCCTGATCTCCTTCGGAACCGAAATTCTTAAAATCGTACCTGGTCGCGTTTCGACTGAAGTCGATGCGCGCCTCTCGTTCGACAAAACAGCCACCGTCGCCAAAGCCAAAGAGCTCATCGCTCTCTACAAAGCAGCGGGCATTCCTAAAGAACGCATCTTGGTCAAAATGGCTTCTACCTGGGAAGGTAT
>CAJBPJ010000277.1 GCA_903957465.1 uncultured Opitutia bacterium | reverse complement strand
AGGCAGGAACAGGTGGCACTTACCACTACTCGCACATCTTCAACCGGATGGACAACGGGAACTTCAGCACCCTAACGGGCGATCCTTTTGCAACGGATACTTCGAGTGGCCCATTTGGCTACAGTGCTTACAACTTATCTACTGCTGCGGCTGCGCACGGCTCGCTTCCCGCAGGCACGCCTTGCATTCGCCCCGTTAAAGTAGCGAGCACGCCTTACATCGCACGCCAAATGGTTATCTTCGGATTACAGCAAGCGCCTGGCACTTCATACCCGCTCCGCATCACCCTGTCGCCGATTACAGTTCTTCATAACCCTTACAATGTAGCACTCAAACTGAAGCGAGAGAATCCTGCAGACACAGCAGCGATGCGCCTGTCCTTCCGCAGTTGGAATTCATGGGTAATCGACATGAGTGCACCTTCCGTAGGTTCATGGGCAAAGACTCTCGAAGAACTTACCCGTGCACTGGATGCCAGCGCCTACAGCGGCGAAAACATGCGCACCTATATTCCTGAGATCACTCTGCAACCAGGAGAGTTTCGCGTATTCTCAGCTGCAGCAAGCGCGCCCGTTCCCTTCACACGCATTGCCACAACAGGTAATAGTTATGACTTTAACGGTGGCTTCTGGGTCCCTTGCCTCAAGCCTGATGGCAGTGTTTTCGCGCCGACAGCCGGCGATAATTTTAGTTTCGGATTCCGAACTTCAGGACCGCTTTACGTTAGGCATCTCATGAGTTGCTGGCCTGGAGACTCGATTATGGAGTCAGCTATCGGCAGTGATTCGATGTACAATAAGTGCAGCGAACACACCGAGTTATTTGATAGTCAGATGACGGGCGCTCGCAACGGTACTGCCAGCACAAAGACGTATGGCTCACTTGCAAACGTCCCATCCGTCGGATCACCCCCGAGCATCTTCGCAGTGGTCGACTACTCTGTACGCTGGCCCAAAGACAGCCTACCTTACCCGATTTTCACACACTCCAACCCACTAGCACTCATGACCCGTGGGGATGCCACAGGTTGGTCGCCCGGAGGAACGGATATGAACGGCGTAAATATGGGAACCGGTTACGCCACAACCTCCCCCAGTTACCGCTTAACCGTACGCTCAGCGAATACATGGCCGGAAGCATTTGAACCTGGCGACGGGTCTGCTGAAATGGCCCTCGGCGGCGCTTCAAATTCATCCGGTCTCGGCGGCAGAACCAAAGCGGTATTCAGCGAACTACCCATGATGCCGCCGACATCGCTGGCACAATATGCCCATGCGAACTTCGGCATGCGCGACCAAGACCCACTCTATTGCATCGGCAGCAGTTTCGCTTCTCCCAATCTACCACTCGACAAAGTCGTCAACTACCGCGTCAACCAGAACTGGACCGATGTGGACCGTGCCTACCTAGCGAATCTGGCAATCTGGGATCGCTATTTCTTATCATCGATTTCCCCTGAGCCAACACCTCCATCCGCACCTGACTCAGTGGTGACGGTTGATACTTTTGGCGGAGCCGCACCGCCCTGGTCAGGCAATGCATCACCGCGCACAATGGTTACCGTGATTGATGACTTCGTAGCTGGTACGACTCCTTTACTTAACCCGCGCATGCGTGTCTGGGAGGGACGTAATCGTACCATACAATCAGCAACCACACCGACCCGTAAAGACGTCGCGGTTAAACTTAGCGACTACAAGCAAGCAGCCGCCCAACTCGTCATCGATGGCGCTTTTAATATTAATTCTACGTCTGTCGATGCCTGGGCAGCTGTCCTTGGTGGCACTAAACGTCTAGCCAACGGCGGTGACACTGCAACTACCCCTGCGGCAACTCGCAACGCACGCTTCCCACGGGCGACCCGTACAGATTCGGCTGCACTCAGCGACCCGCGGGCAGCCTGGACCGCAGATAAATCTTGGACGGGATTTGCTTCGCTCGATGACGCTCAACTCCGACTCCTCGCCCGATCCATCGTCGACGAAATCCGTTACCGCACACAATTCTACGTACGCACACCCGTTGACCGCCAACTCAAGAAAGGCGGTGCCACCAACTTCCCTGAACGTAAATTCCGCGGAGCGACAACCGGAACAACTGCCTTCGTCCCCACCCCATTCCTCGGTCTTGCGCAATTCGTTAACCGCTTCCTCGACCTGACCTCAACATCCAACGCAGTTGCCAAGGCTGGCTGT
>CAJBPJ010000276.1 GCA_903957465.1 uncultured Opitutia bacterium | reverse complement strand
GGTGCTTGCGGCGCGCTTAATCAATGGATGGAGCGGTTGCCGGATGCAGAGATGCAACGAACGGCCTCGCGCCCGCTGCCCACAGGACAACTGACGCCGCGGGCGGCACTCATCTTTGGTATCATTCTGCTCGTCGGCGGACTTGGCATGATTGCGCGATGGACAAACCCCGTCGCGCTTACACTCACCGCTGCAACGGTTCTCTCATACCTTCTTCTCTACACGCCGCTCAAAACACGTACCCAATGGTGCACGCTCGTCGGCTCGTTGCCCGGCGCACTTCCCGTGCTGATCGGATCCGCAGCGCGTGATGCACACGGCAATCCCAGCGCACTGGGATGGGCGCTCTTCGCCATCCTCTTTTGCTGGCAAGTGCCGCACTTCATGGGGTTGGCTGTGCTCTGGAAAGACGATTACGCCCGTGGTGGTTTTCGTATTGCGACGGTGGTTGACCCTTCAGGTAAGTCTGCCGCGCGACAATCAACCTTCTTCCTTATTCTCCTACTCATCGCCTCAGCCGTACCCGTCATACTCGTTCCTGGAGAACTTAGGGCCTACGGAGTGATCGCCGCACTACTGGGGGCATGGTACCTGCGACGCGGGATTGCTTTCCACGATAAATCCCGCCGTGAGCAAGTGGCGCGACCCTTCTTTCTTTTTTCACTTCTCTACTTAAGTGTCCTGCTTTTGGCACTCGTGCTCGATCGCAACTTCTGAGCATATGCAAAAAGCGGATCTTCGTCAAAAATACCGAGACGCGCGGCAAAAATTGTCCGCCGATGAAATCCGCAAAGCTTCACTTGCGGCTACAGAATTTTTTTTGAAAAACCCTGCATGGGTTTCTGCCCAAACCGTAGCCCTTCACCTTGCCGTACGTGGCGAGCTACCAACTGAAACCTTACTCACTGCTGCATGGAATGCAGGTAAACGTGTTGCGCTTCCTCGCATGGAGAATGGACGGATGAGGATGTATCTCGTTACGTCGACGACGCCACTCACACCCGGAACTTTTGGTATTCAAGAACCACCTGCGTCAGCAAGGGAGATTAGCCCAGGGGAACTAGACCTTGTCCTGACGCCAGGATTAGCGTTTGACCTAAGTGGCGGTAGACTTGGACAAGGGGGTGGCGATTACGACCGATTACTAGCCGCCGTCGGACCTAGCTGCACGAAAGTCGGTTGGTGCTATGACTTTCAAATCATTGAGAGCGTTCCCGTTGAGCCACACGACCAACGCGTTGACCTCATCGTCTCTCCTAAGGGCTGTCGCACCGTGATTCGTTAAGCGAATTGCTTGCCATTTTCTCACCCTCTCGTCCGTTAGACCTTCGATGTCCGTGCAACGTCCCGACTCTATTCGCCTTTATGGTGTTCGGCAGAATAACCTTAAGGGGTTTAATCTAGATATCCCTGTAGGTAAATTGGTGGTCGTCACTGGACTCAGTGGTGCAGGCAAATCCTCGCTTGTTTTTGAAACACTCCATGCGGAAGGACAGCGGCGGTACGTGGAGACCTTCTCCCCGTATGTGCGTCAGTTCCTAGAACTACTCCCAGCGCCTGCACTCGATCGCGCAGAAAATATCCGCCCTTCGGTCGCTATCCGGCAAGGCAATGCCGTACGTACATCGCGCTCGACCGTGGGCACGATGACCGAGCTCTGTGATTGGTTTAAGGTTTGGTTCGCTCATCAAGCGCAGCTGATCGACCCAGCCTCCGGCAAACCGATTCGCCCAGCCGGACCGTCTGCCGCATGGGAGTCCTGCCTCGCCTCTCATCAAGGAGCCTCTGTTTGCCTAACCTTCGCACTCATTAAACCCAAGGAGCTTGAGTGGACGGTGCTAATTACGGAGTTTATGCGGGCCGGGTTCACGCGAGCCTGGACACCCAAAGGTTGGATCAAACTCGGCGAAGACCCTGTCGCCAAGTCGCTGAGCGAGCTCGTCGTCGTTCAAGACCGCGTACGCATCAACCCCAGCGAACGGGCGCGCTTTGAAGAAGCCGCCCGCTCGGCGTTTCGACTGGGGGGTGGCCGTCTCCGCATTCTGAGCGAAGACGGTAAAGAGCTTTCACGTTACTCCGATGCGCTGGAATCACCCGTCGATCATCGAAAATTTCGAGCAGCGTCGCCCGGTCTCTTCTCTTTCAATTCGCCGATTGGCGCATGCCCAAGCTGTAAAGGGTTCGGACGTATTATTGGTTTAGACTGGGCAAAAATTTTGCCGGACCACTCGCTGACTTTAGCGGAGGGCGCCGTCGCCCCTTTTCAAGGTAATGTATACGGCGAGAGCCAACGTGACTTAGCGCGCGCATGTCGGGCTCAGGGCATACCGATGGATCGACCATGGAAGTCTCTTTCCAAGGCTCATCGTAAATACATCGAAGATGGCGATCCGACCTACCAAGCCGGCGAATGGGGTGCAAAGTGGTATGGTATCCGGGGCTTCTTTCGCTGGTTAGAATCGACGACCTATAAAATGCATGTGCGCGTTTTTCTTTCGCGCTACCGTGCTTACGAACTTTGCCCGGCTTGTAATGGCGCGCGCTTCCAACCCGAATCCCTTTTATGGCAATGGGAGGGGTTAACACTTCCTCAGCTCTACGCACTGCCGGTCAGCGAACTACACAATCGCCTGATTGCATTTCGTCCTAAGGCTGCACGTAGCCCAGATGAACACGCACTCGAGTCTATCCTAACTCGATTAGGTTACCTCAAAGCAGTTGGCTTAGGGTACTTAACGCTCGATCGGCTTTCCCGCACGTTGTCAGGCGGAGAAGTGCAACGCGTCAACCTGACATCATGCCTTGGGGCGACACTCGCAGACACGGTCTTTGTGCTAGATGAACCCAGCGTTGGTATGCACGCACGTGACCTCGGGCAGATGACAGAAATTTTGCGCGGCCTCGTCGACCAAGGGAATACCGTGGTGGTGGTTGAGCACGATGAGTCGGTAATGCGTGCGGCCGACTGGTTAATTGAAATTGGCCCGAAGCCTGGCGCCGCGGGTGGACACCTTATTTACGAAGGTCCGGCCTCAGGTGTCTTAAAGGCCAAAAATTCCGTGACCGGTGATTGGCTCGCAGGACGCTTAAAGCCCGTAGACCACACGCCGCGTGTTATTAAACCAAAGGCACCTTGGCTACATGTAGAAAACGCTACCGCCAATAATCTTAAAAGTTTTTCGGC
>CAJBPJ010000275.1 GCA_903957465.1 uncultured Opitutia bacterium | reverse complement strand
GCTAAACCCTATGCTTACCCCCGGTAAAAAACCCAAACTTGGCTTTAAAATCAGCGCCCTGGTCGATGGGAAAACGCTCGAAACGACCTTTGCAAAACTCATTGCGGAGGGTCCGACGGTGGTCTCTGTTTGGATGCGCAACCACACATCCAGCTGCGACAAGCAGTCTGTGGCCTTAGCTAAACACGAAAAAGCCATCTTAAAGGCAGGTTATCGGCTTATCGGCATCTCGAGAGATAGTTGTGGCTCGCATGCGAAATACGCGGCCAAACACGGCTTAAACTACACGCTGGTCGCAGACCCCGATGACCTATTTTCGCAGGCCTTAGATGCCATCATTGAAAAATCCATGTATGGTAAAAAATACCAAGGTCCTGCCCGGGCAGCTTATGTTTTTGATGCGACTGGAAAGTTAACGGCAGTCATCGACAAAGTGGATGCAGCAGAACATGGCAGACAAGTGCTCGACGTTCTAAAGAACGCCTAACAGCCCTAATGGCTAAGTGCAGGAAACCGCCTGCTGCCCTTAATCCATGCTTGAATCAGGGCGTGGCGTTAAAGATAGTGAACGCAACACACCCCCAGCGCACCTGATGTCATTGCCTTTCCGTCCGACCGGCTCACGGCCGAAACCCACTCAGAACAGAGGCAATTTTAGGCGCGACCCAATGGATCGTGGCCCCAAGCGCAACGAACGTATTCGTGCGACTGAAGTTCGTGTGATTACCGCTGCAGGCGAAATGCTTGGCGTCATGCCAGTAGAAAAAGCGCTGAACCTCGCCAAAGAGCAAGGCGTCGACTTAATTGAAATTGCTGGAACCGCAGTGCCACCTGTTTGCAAACTTATCGAGCTGGGCAAGTTCCTCTACGAAGAATCGAAGAAGTCGAAGCACCAAAAGCATACGGCGAAAATGAAGGAACTGAAGTTCCGCCCACGTATCGATACGCACGACCTCTTCATCAAAATTCGTCGCGCAGAAAATTTTCTCTTTCACGGACACAAAGTTAAACTCGTTCTCCAATATCGCTACCGCGATCTCGAGCACGCTGAAATTGGTATCGAGACAGTTAAGCGCGTCATCGCTGAACTCACGAATGTCTGCACGGCAGACAGCGTACCCAAGCGCACAGGACGTAGCATTGTCCTTGGCTTAACCCCTCTCCAACAGAATCGTCGTAAACTCGTCCACAACGCAGAACCGGGCGACGAGAACATGGAAGACGACTCCGCCGTGGCCGACGAGCCCGACGAGCAGTAAGCGAGCCGCGCAACCATGCGCATCTTACTCTTACTCGTTCTCGCAACGACTGTATCCCGTGCTGACGAAATTTGGCTCGGCGAGTCCATGGCTCGACTCGGATTTTCCAACAACGCACCCGTGCGCGAAGGGCAAGAAGAGCGCTTTGAGCGCAACAACCCGCGTGCCGTTGTCGTCGTGGAACGCGACAAAGATAGCATCACTATTAACGGTATACGTGTCGACATAGAGAGAGCCGTGCGGGCGAAGGCATTTAAAGTCAAAGGCCAGCCCGACGTCATCCGCTTGACTATCGAGCGCTGTGATTACGAAAAAATTCTCGTTCCACTCCTCTGGGGTGCGCCCGCGGGATCCCGCAAGCCACTTCGAATTGTTATCGACCCTGGCCACGGCGGTAAGGATTCGGGTGCCGTCAATGTGGCGCTGAATCTCCAAGAAAAAAACCTGACGCTCGATGTGGCTAAACGGCTCGCAATCCTGCTTCGGCAAAGTGGCCATGAGGTGCTTTTAACGCGGTCGACGGACGTTGCTGTCGAACTCAGTGAGCGGTCGAAG
>CAJBPJ010000274.1 GCA_903957465.1 uncultured Opitutia bacterium | reverse complement strand
TGGACCCGAAAGGGTTTCGCGTAAGGAGGTGAGTTCGCGCTGAGCCGTTTCCCAGGCAGCTTCTGCACCTTCTTTGCCGATGCGTGCATTGACAATGAGGCGCAGGGTTTGGCGGGCGTGGTCGAAAGCGACTAAACGATCCACCAGCATGAAATGGGTCACGGGAATGCCGCTCGGTCCGCCTTTAGGAAGGGGCACCTTCGGCTCAATGTGGTGGATATACTCGTAGCCTACGACGCCAACCATACCGCCGGTGAATGGTGGCAGGCCGTTGACCTTGGCAACGCGTAGTCCAGAGAGTTCTTTTTGGACCAGTGAAAGTGGATCGCTGGGGGTCGGGACTGTCTCGGTTTTGCCACCACGACGTGTGACCTCCGTGCGGTCATCCCAAGAAGTCAGGGTGAGGGCAGGCGAGCACCCGCAGAAGCTGTAGCGGCTGATACGCTCACCGCCGGTAATGGACTCAAAGAGGAACGCTGGGCCCAAGGTACGTAAGCGTGCATAGACAGAAACCGGGGTCTCTAAGTCGGCCATCAGGTCTAGACATAAAGGAACAAGGTCAGCGTCCTCTGCTAACTTAAGGAAGGTTGCCTTGTCCGGATACAAGCTCACGTGAAGAAACTAACGGTGACCGAAAGGGTGGAAAGAGGGAAGCCTTATGACCGCCTAGGCAGGCGAAGTTGCCAAGTCGTTATGCGACTTGTGCTTAGCGAGCTTGCCAACGACCCCAAAGTGAAAGCGGTAACAGTCGCTCATCCTTGTCGTGCTTTAGGGCAAGTTCGCCCACATCCACTTTACCACCCAAACCGTCGGTCATTTCGCTGAGAAGGTTTCCGCACAATAACGATGAGGCATCAATTGTATAGACCGTGAGGAGTACAAACCGTGCTTTGGGTGAAAGGATATCGCGGCATGCCCGGAGTAGCGGGGCGAGGTCACGTTCAATTTTCCATAGTTCACCATTGGGGCCACGTCCAAAGGCTGGCGGATCAAGCAGGATCGCGTCGTAGGTGTTTCCGCGTTTAGCTTCTCGCGCCACAAAAGTCGGCGCATCTTCGAGGATCCAGCGAATGGGTGCATCGTTGAGCTTGGAGAGCTCTTGATTGCGCCGGCCCCAGGCAACGGCTGGTTTCGATGCGTCAACATGCGCAACCGCCCAGCCAGCCTTCGCTGCGACCAAAGAGGCTGCACCCGTATAACCAAAAAGATTCAAAAGCTTCGGGCGATTAGCTGGGTCCGCCGTTTGTTTTGAAAGCCAATCCCAGTGTGGAGATTGTTCAGGAAAAATCCCCACCTGCTTGGAGTTGTCCATGAACTTCAACTGAAAGCGTAGCGAATCGAGTTTCGCCTCCCACTCTTTCGGCGCACCCGAAGATAGTCTCCAATGTCCTTCGCGCCCGGAGTCTTCATGGGTACCCACAGCCTTCCTCCATTCCGCTTCAGGTAAGGTAGGCTTCCACCAAGCTTTGGGTTCACTTCGGATGACGCGTACTCCGGCGAAGTCCTCTAACTTTCGACCCGAACCCGAGTCGAGTAGTCGATACCCCGCCCATTCACTGGTAAGCACCTCAATGCGCATGACGTGAAGCGTGTACACCTCTTGAGCCAAGCGCAAGGTGACACAGGCTTCCTTTCGCCTTTCCTTCTTCGTTAACTACCCGCTCACTGCTTTCTATGCCTAATCAGTTGGCGAGCGCTCGATGGGAGACCCTGACAACGGGTCTCGTCGCACTCGCCCGCGATTGGACAAGTCCTGGTCTGCCTCCACTTCGCCTCAATGAGCCTGCCGCTCTCACACGACTCGAGCCCGCAGACCCACGCCTACAGGCTTTGCGTGCCGGCCATTGGATTCAAGGGGACGAAGTTCATTTCTTTTTATGGAAAGTCCTCGTTCCTGATTTAGCCGAAGGCCAAGCCCGCGTGGTCGGACCTTTCAATGCTTGGGGTGAAGTGGCCGATGCCGAACGTTGGATATTACGTGCGGCCTGTGTCGCAGGCGTAGACGGCTTTGTCTTAGTCGTCCCTTTGGCCGAAATTCTTCCGCGCAGTGGCCAAGTTCCTTTTAAGTTTCGACAGCTAGATGGACGTTGGATTGAGCCGCCGCATGATGCTGATAACATCCGTCGTGATTGGCGCGGACATCGCAACTTGCTCGTGGATAGCGCTCGCACCGGTCGTCACGTCTTTCGCTTTGTTGCAACAGGTTTAGATTCATTCTCTGGTCAAACCCGTTTGATCTGGGAAGAAGGCGTGAATTCAGAGTCGTGCGATATTCTAAACTGTGGACCGTTTGACCATTGCCAGCCCCCAGGCCGATTCGGGGCTCTCGCGGTGGATGGTCGCACAACCTTCCGTGTCTTTGCCCCGAGTGCTCCTTCGATTTCGGTACACTGGTCTTTGCCGACAACGCCTGTACCAACAACGGGACAACTATTCCTAAAGCCAGAAGGGCAGGGCGCTTGGGTTGGAATGGTTGAGCACGATTTAACCGACGCGATGTATTCTTTAACCAAAGGCGTCGACGCGTCCCCGCTGATTGACCCTTGGGCACGTCGACTCGGTGCCATCGGTGAGACGCGCGTAGCTTATGTTTCCGGTGCCGCCGACGACATTCCGTATCGCGATAGTTTCACGCCTCCTGCAGCCGAAGACTTAGTCATTATCGAAGCACACCTGCGCGACTTGTTAGCACTGAATGGTCCTTCCAAAAATTTAGGCTTTCGTGAGCTCGCTCAATGGATTCGGGAAGATGGGAAATACCTTCGTTCGTTAGGCGTCAACGCGCTCGAGCTTCTGCCATGCACAGATTATGAACGCGGTCCGGATAGGAGCGAATATCACTGGGGGTATATGCCAATTTCTGCCTTCGCGCCTGCCAGTGCGTACGCCCATGCCGTGGATGGTTCTTCGGCGACGGAAGATTTTAAGGCATTGGTAGCTGCCTGTCATTCTGCGGGTATCGCCGTGGTTATGGATTTGGTTCTCAATCATTTTGGTTCACCCAATACGTTTCACGCGCTGGATGCCGATTATTGGTTCCGTAAAGACGCAACCGGTGCTTTAAGTAACTTCAGCGGTTGCGGAAATGATTTCCGGGCGGAATCCCCGATGGGTACGCGATTGGTCGTGGACTCTATTTTGTATTGGCTGACGAATCTAGGCGTCGACGGCGTTCGCTTGGATCTCGCAGAACTTCTGGGCGCACCGGTTTTGCGCGAAGTCGAGGCCGAGGTACGCGCGCGGGCCCCTCACAAAATTCTTATTGCCGAGCCTTGGAGTTTCCGTGGCCACATCGCACGTGACTTAGATCACACAACTTGGTCGAGCTGGGATGATGCTTTCCGTGAGTTTCTTCCGGCTTATGTGCGCGGGCATGCACGGGTAACGGATTTACTTCACCAGATGGCAGGTTGCGGGATTCGTCCCGCCGCACGTGTACGTTATGCTCAATCGCACGACGACCATGCATGGCTCGATCGTATCACGGCACAACCGAGTCATGACGGCAGCGACCCACTCCCTGAAGACATTCTACGAACGCGATTAATGCACGTCTTACTTTTGACATCTGTCGGCATACCCATGCTAGCAGCAGGTCAGGATTTTCTTTCGAGTAAACGCGGGGTTGGCAATACGTGGCGAAACCCTGAATTGAATGCCCTGAGTTCAGAGCGCCTTAAGCGCTACGCATCCGAGCATGCTTTTGTGGCTACGCTCATTCAGTTGCGGCTATCTGATATCGGTCGCGTCTTACGATCGGCTACAGCCGTTTCACCTGGGTGGATGAACCCATCATTCGCCGAGGGCACCGAGGCTTTTGCGGCGGAGTTGAATGCCGATGGTGCGGTGGGCCCGCATCGGCTCTTAGTGGCGGCCAATCCACACCCTTGGGCAGTCGAAATTGTCGTCCCTGAAGGCGTTTGGAGCCAAGTTGTGGTCTCGCCCCAGCCTGACTGCCTGCATGCCCCTGGCCCCGCTCCTACGCTTAAAGCAGGCCGTCTTTCGCTGCCGGCGCTGGGTTGTGGGGTCTGGTCGCGCTAAGGCAGTTTTTTCTCCGCTTGCCTTTCTGGCCTCGTGGGGGCTTTGCTGGTTCTTTCACCAACATGGCTATCAATGTCGCAATTAATGGATTCGGTCGCATCGGCCGTCTCGTATTCCGTGCCCTCGTCGAACAGGGCCACCTTGGCACGAAGTTTAATGTCGTGGCCGTCGGTGATATTGTTCCGGCCGATAACCTTGCCTACCTACTGAAGTACGACTCTACCCAGGGTCGCTTCAACGGCACGGTCACTTCGAAGAAATCATCTCCCGATAAAGTTGAAGACGATGTCCTCGTGGTTAACGGCCACGAAATCAAAGTGGTCTCAGCGAAGACTCCTGCGGAACTTCCTTGGGGTTCCTTGGGCGTCCAGGTCGTCATCGAGTCCACGGGTCTCTTTACGGAAGCTGCGAAAGCTAAAGGTCACCTCGAAGCTGGCGCTAAGAAGGTCATCATTTCCGCGCCTGCGAAAGATGAAGACATCACTGTCGTTATTGGTGTGAATGACGACAAGTACGACGCTACCAAGCATCACATTATTTCTAACGCATCTTGCACAACCAACTGCTTGGCGCCGCTCGTCCACGTATTGTTGAAGGAAGGCTTTGGTATTGTTGAAGGCCTGATGACCACTGTGCACGCTTACACCGCTACTCAGAAGACGGTCGACGGTCCTTCCAAGAAGGACTGGAAGGGTGGCCGCTCGGCTGCGATTAACATCATTCCTTCGGCTACCGGTGCTGCCAAGGCCGTTGCCCTCGTCTGCCCTGAAGTGAAAGGTAAGCTCACTGGCATGGCCTTCCGCGTCCCCACACCAACAGTTTCTGTGGTCGATCTCACCGTGCGGACCTCCAAGGACACGTCGCTCGCAGAAATTAAGGCTGCCATGAAGCGCGCTTCGGAAACTTACCTTAAGGGTATTCTTGCTTACACGGAAGATGAAGTCGTTTCATCGGACTTCATTCACGACAAGAGTTCATCCATCTTCGATGGAGGTTCTTCGATCGAGTTGAATAAAAACTTCTTCAAACTCATCAGCTGGTATGACAATGAGTGGGGCTATTCGAACCGCGTGGTCGAGCTCCTCTCGAAGGTCACCGCTAAGCTCTGAGTTAGCCGTCATACCTCCTTAAGCGGCGACCTTCGGGTCGCCGCTTTGTTTTAGACTTTTCTCTCAATCGTACCCGAGCGTCATTTTTCCCTTTTCAGATGCCGCCTGGGTGCGTCAGTTTAGGTCTACCCTTATGGCCGTTAAATCCCTGCGAACCCTTGGTAGTCTTTCTGGTAAACGCGTGTTGATGCGCGTCGACTTCAATGTCCCTCAGGACAAGAAGACGGGCGCGATTACCAATACCCAGCGTATTGCGGCTGCGTTACCGACTTTGCGTTACGTACTCGATCAGGGTGCAAGCGTTGTCTTGATGTCTCACTTGGGTCGTCCCGATGGTAAAGTCGTCGAGAAGTTTTCACTGCGTCCGGTTGCGGCTGAACTCGAAAAGCTATTAGGACGTCCCGTCGCTTTTGCGGCTGAGTGTGTTGGCCCTGTCGCCGAACAAGCCGCGGCGAATCTGAAGCCTGGCCAAGTTTTACTTTTAGAAAATCTTCGCTTCCACATCGAAGAAGAGGGCAAGGTGAAGCAAGAGGACGGCACGAGTTTGAAAGCCGATCCCGCGAAGGTTGCGACCTTCCGGGCATCGTTGAGTAAGCTGGGTGATGTTTATGTTAACGACGCCTTCGGCACTGCCCACCGTGCGCATTCTTCGATGGTTGGTGTTAACCTTCCCATTAAAGTCGCCGGCTTCTTGCTTGAGGCTGAGCTCAAGGCCTTTGATGCCGTCCTTCAGCACCCCCAGCGACCGCTCTTAGCGATTCTTGGTGGTGCCAAGATTGCCGATAAAATTCCGCTTATCCGTAATCTCATCGAGAAGGCCGATGAGATTATCATTGGCGGTGGTATGGCTTATACGTTCCGAAAAGTTTGTGACGGTATGGAAATCGGTAATTCGCTCTTCGACAAAGATGGCGCCCTGATTGTGCAGGAGCTTCTCGACAAAGCGAAGGCGCGCGGCGTGCGTATCACTTTGCCTGTCGACTTCCTCTGTGGTGACGCGTTCTCGCCGACAGCCAACACGCGCCCAGCAGACCTTGCCTCGGGTATTCCTGCAGGCTGGGAAGGTATGGATGCGGGCCCCAAGTCGATCGCGCTTTATCGCGAGGCTATTGGCCGTGCCGGTACAATTATTTGGAACGGACCATGTGGTGTTTTTGAATTCGATCTCTTTTCAAAAGGTACTCAGGCAATGGCCCAAGCGGTTGTTGAAGCGACTGCACGCGGTGCGATGACAGTCGTGGGCGGAGGCGATACGGCGACGGCGGCAAAGAAATTTGGCGCTGACACCAAGGTCTCGCATTGCTCGACCGGTGGCGGCGCATCGCTTGAATACCTTGAAGGTAAAGCACTGCCAGGTGTGACGGCTTTGGATCAAGCCTAAGGCTCTCTGGGAGTGGGGTTTACACCCCGCGGTTTATTATACGGGGACTTCTTTCGGGAAGGCTTGCACCGTTGGCTGGCCTCGGCTCTCCTTGAGCCTCGTATCCTTTATGTCTAAGCGCATCCCACTCATTGCTGGTAACTGGAAGATGAACAAGACGGCGACCGAAGCGACCGAGCTCGTTCAAGCCCTTTCCGCCACCATTGGTAAAGAATCCAATGTTCACGTGGTGCTTTGCCCGCCGTTCACCGCACTCGAGCGTGTCAGCGGCTTGTTGGAAGGTACCCACCTCGTTCTTGGTGCACAGAATGTGCACGATAAGGTCAGTGGTGCGTTCACGGGCGAAGTCTCCGTGGTGATGCTGCGAGACTTGCACGTCACGTACGTTATTGTCGGACACAGTGAGCGCCGTGCGATCTTTGGTGAGACCGATGCATTCGTGAATCGAAAAGTTCTGTCGGCTCTCGAAGCATCCCTTCGCCCGATTCTCTGCGTTGGTGAAACGCTCGCTGAGCGTGAAGCTGGTAAAGCCTTTGAGGTCGTCAAAACCCAGCTGGAAGCGGGTCTGGCGGGCGTTGCCCAGGCAAAGTCCGATCAAGTGGTCATTGCCTACGAACCGGTCTGGGCCATCGGCACAGGCAAGACGGCAACCCCTGCGATGGCTCAAGAGGTTCATGCATTTATCCGCTCAACCCTGAATACACTCTTCGGCATCGAGGCAGCTTCACGGATGCGTATTCTCTACGGCGGATCTATGAAGCCTGACAACGCCGACGCATTGCTTGCAGAAAACGACATTGATGGAGGTCTTATTGGTGGCGCCGCGCTCGAAGCCAAGAGCTTCACCGAGCTTGTCCGAAGTGCCGCGCGCTCTGTCTCCCGTTGATTTAGGGGATTAGACTTTAGCGGGTACTTTGGAGGATTCCCTAATAGTTTGAAACGTCATGGGGTTAGCTCGCGTGCTAGCCCTGCTTTGAGCCTATGGCATTAAGTTCATAAACTGTTTATAATCATAGGATTATAGTACTTATTAGCAGTTTTTTCATAAAAGTATCCTCAACTCGATTCTCGGCCTTAAAGGGCAGGGTGTTCGCGGTTAGTAGAATAGGGTTGCGAAGGGTTTCCCGCTCTCCTGTTTCCGAGTGTAGCCGTGCACATGCTTCACTTTATTGGACCTGTTCACTCCGCCCTCGCCGGGTGGGTAGCCTCGTTCTCGAAGCCACTTCCTTTTTCATTCACTGGTCTTTATCCGGTGACTACCCGCTAACCTATCCACATCGCACGACCGATGCGCCGTCTCCTCGAATTCCTCAATCGCCCGACTCACTCAGGCAACTTTTTCCCTCGCTGGTCAAATGGTGCTCCCCTCCGCATCATTTTCTTCCTTGTCCTAGCAGGCGCGCTCGTGACGGCTGCGGTGAATGAGTATGCGACGAACAAGTACCTTAACGTCGGCTACACCCCTGATCAGCCAGTGGCTTTTGACCATGGTTTCCACGTAGGCGTCTTGGGTTTAGATTGCCGTTACTGTCACACCAACGTCGAGAAGTCCCCGCATTCCAATGTGCCTGCAACGAGCACTTGTTGGAATTGCCACAGCGTCATTAAAAAAGATGCCCCAACAATTGCGCCTATTCGCGAGAGTATGGCTTCGGGCGCGCCGATCCAATGGGTCAAAGTCCACAAGGTGCCCGATTACGTTTATTTCCCGCACTCTGTTCACGTCAGCCGCGGTGTGAGCTGTGTGGAATGTCATGGTCGTGTTGACCAGATGGAAGTCGTCGGGCAGCAAAAGCCATTGAGCATGTCCTTCTGCTTGGATTGTCACCGCAACCCCGAGCTTGCGGTTCGTCCGGTTGATAAGGTTACGGACCTTGCATGGTCTGCAACGACACCTGCCGCCCAAGTCGAGCAAGGCACCAAGTTTGTTCACGATTGGAAAATCGCCCCGCCCCAAAGCTGCTCGGGCTGTCACCGCTAACCCGCACCTATTTATTTACCGATGAGCAAGCGCGTCTTTATTCACCCTGAGCCTAAGGTTGGCGATGTGACCGGTCCAAGTTACTGGCGCAGCCTCGAGGAGCGTAATAAGTCTCCTGAATTCCGCACGCGTGCGGAACGTGAATTCCTTGATGGGGCATCCACGCTTAGTGAAGTTGATCGTCGCTCATTCCTTGCCTTGATGGGCGCTTCGTTTGGTCTCGCAGGTTTAGGTCTTTCGGGCTGCCGCGAGCCGCGCAACCATACGCTGCCTTATGCGAAGACGCCTGAGATGACGATTCCAGGCATCCCGACTTATTTCGCATCCTCTTTCCCTGGCGAGTATGCCAACCAACCCATCTTGGTTGAAACACAACAACATCGCCCAACTAAAATTGAAGGCAATCCGAGCCATGCGGCGTCAGGAACAGCTTCTTCAAAAGTTGCGCAAGCGAGTGTCTTAGGTCTGTACGATCCCGATCGGGCGACGACTTCGGTTGGTTTTAATGGTGCACCTATTTCTTCCGCGCTCGTGCGCGATGCCCTCGCGGCATTTGCGAAAGAGGCTGGCACTGGTGCGGGACTTGCCTTCTTGGCTCGTCCATCGACATCACCAACGCGCGCTCACCTTGTAAGCTTAATTAAGAAACGGTTCCCTCAGGCGATTTGGGCGGAGTACACACCGGTTGATCAAGGTGCTGGCGACCGTGCGCTCGGCGAAAATGTGCGCGTCATTCCTGATTTTGCTGCAGCGAAACGCATCCTCGCAATCGATGTCGACTTCCTCGGATCGGGCGACCAACAGGTCGAAGCTACCCGTGCGTACGCCGCCGCTCGCCGTGCCGACACGCCAGAGCAGGCCAAGGAGATGGTTCGTCTTTATTCCGTCGAGTCGCTCTTCACTTTAACGGGTGCTGCTGCTGACCATCGTTTGCCTTTAGAGAGTTCGCAAATGGCAGCCTTTGCTGCGCAACTAAGCGCCGAGGTTATGCGTCTCACGGGTGGTTCGAGTTCAATCTCGGCGCCAAAACTTGATATCGATCCGAAGTGGATTGCTGAGTGCGCTGCAGACTTAGTCGCTCGCCGTGGCCAGTCCCTCGTGGTTGCGGGTGCGCACCTTCCTGCTGCGGTTCACCAGATTGTCGCCCAGGTGAATCAACAGCTCAATGCGGTCGATAAGACCGTTCGCTATCACGTCACGGATCGCGTACCTGCGTCGACAATCGCACAGCTCGTTGCGGCGAAGCCCAAGAAGTTGGTCATCCTTGGCGGTAACCCTGTTTTCGACGCACCGGCTGATCTTGGTTTTGCGAATGTCGTGAAGGCGACGACATCCTTGGTGCGCGTGGGTGGCTACGGCCCCGATGCCGACGAAAGTTCACGCCTGACGCGCGATCAAAAAGGTCTTTTTGTTGCTCAGTCTCACTACCTCGAAGCTTGGTCTGATGGTCGGACGCTCGACGGTACTTACGTGCCGGTGCAGCCGATGATTGCGCCGCTATACGACACACTTTCTGAACTCGAAGTCTTGGCGACTCTCTCGGGTTCAGGTAACACCGATGCCCTTCACTGGGTGACCGAGAAATTTAATCTTATTGCCGGTGGTTTTTCAGGAACATCCACTTTCAATGCTTGGTTGAAAGAGGGCGTTCTAGGCGGCTCAAAGTTTAACCCTACTTCGATCCGTACGGCTACCGTCCAAGTGACAGCGCCCGAAGTATCCCGTCAAAAACTTGAAGTGCGCATTGTGCCAAGTACTGGTGCAGGTGATGGCTCGACCGCCAATAACGCATGGTTGCTCGAAGCACCGGATGCGATGTCGAAGATCTGCTGGGAAAATGTTATTTTAGTCAGTCCTGCTTTGGCTAAGTCCCTAGAGATTGAACCAGAGCCGATGGTTATTAATAAAATCGGTGCGCTGAACCGTAACATCAACCAAGTCGTCGACGGTAAATTAAAGTGCCGCATCTTGCGCGTGACGGTTGGCGGTCGTACCATCGAAGGGCCTGCCTTTATTATGCCAGGTTTGGCGAAGTGGACGCTTGGACTGCAGCTCGGTTACGGTCGTCGTGTCGTTGGTCGCGCTGGTGCCCGCGTTGCCGAGCGCCTAAACGAAGGCCGCGTCATCGGCGTTGGCTTTGATACTTATCCTTTAGTCACAACTGCGAACCCTGCTTTCTCTTCGGGTGCAACCATTGAGCTCACCGCTGAAACGGTTGTTGTGGCGAATACTCAAGATCACTGGTCGATGGAAGGTCGTGACATCATTCGCGAAGGTTCCGTCGAAGATTTCTCCGAGAAACCAACATTTGCCGCGCGCCTTGGCGTCGATGGTCACGTGCCCGCTGTCTACGGTGCCGACGAAAAACTTTCACCGGCTGCGAAGGCTATCACCACCCCACGTGGTAACTCTGCCTACGAACACCCTGATCACGGTGTTCCCCCGAATGTCGCTGTTTGGCGCAATCAAGGCGACAAGACTCCGCTACCTCAGCAGTGGGGTATGTCGATCGACTTGAACACCTGTACGGGTTGCAATGCGTGTGTCACCGCTTGTCAGGCCGAGAACAATATCCCTGTGGTTGGTCGCGACCAAGTGCTCAAAGGGCGCGATATGCGCTGGATTCGTCTCGACCGTTACTTCTTCGATGGCCGCGAACAAGCTGGCATGGAGATTCCAGAGAACCCTCAAGTCACCTTCCAGGCGATTGCCTGTCAGCATTGTGAAACCGCACCGTGCGAATCTGTATGTCCTGCCAATGCTACGGTGCACGACGAGGAAGGACTCAATACGATGGCCTACAACCGCTGTATCGGTACACGCTACTGCGCCAATAATTGCCCGTACAAGGTCCGTCGTTTCAATTTCGTCGACTACAACGAACGTCAAATCGGTCAGTATTACCGCGGGCCATTAGGTGA
>CAJBPJ010000273.1 GCA_903957465.1 uncultured Opitutia bacterium | reverse complement strand
CCCGACGTGATCGATGTGCTTAAAAAGCCAGCGAAACTCGAGTTCCGACTCGTCTACCGTTATCAACGTCCAGCCGCTGGCGAACTTGATCATACCTTCCGGAGCTTACCCGATAATCCTCGTCAACCTGATTCCCCGGCTTCGCTTTATGAGGTATTGACCGAGCGCAATACGGACCGTCGTACAGGTAAAGTCACCTTACAAACATACTATGTGCGTAAGCGTGCCGAAGCTACGGGTGCAATTATCTCTGCTGCGCGCCCAGGTATTCCGGACGGTTTCAGTTGGCAGGTGAATATGGACTTTACGTCAGAAGGGGCAGAGCGCTTTGGTGAATTAACCACCAAGATTGCCCAACAGAATGCCGACGGCACCTTGGGGCAAATGGCTATCGTGCTTGATGGCGAGCTCCAGTCAGCACCCAGCGTTCGTAATCCCATCATCGGCGGTGGCGCGATGATTAGCGGCAGCTTTACGGCTGAGGAAGCTAAAGAGTTAGCCGATGTATTGAATAATCCGCTGGAATTCCCTTTGCGTACTCAGGATGTGACCGCAGTTGGTCCTTCGCTCGCGAAGGATGCCCAAGATAAGTCAGTCGTCGCCTCCTCTGTCGCTGTCGGGTTGATCATCGTTTTCATGGTCGGGTTTTACTTATGGGGAGGCTTCATCTCCGTCGTCGGGATGGTGTTCAATTTAGTCATGATGCTCGGTGCGATGGCTTACTTCGGTGCGACGATCACGCTACCCGGTGTCGCGGCCCTCGTACTCACGCTGGGCATGGCGGTGGATGCGAACATCTTGATCTTTGAACGCGTACGCGAAGAATTGCGTTTAGGCAAAGATGCCGCCGTGTCGCTGCGCGAAGGGTACGACCGCGCGATGTTGACGATTATCGACGCAAATTTAACCCACTTACTCGTAGCACTTATCCTAGTGTTTATGGGCACGGGTCCTGTGCGCGGCTTTGGTGTCACTCTGATTATTGGTATCTTCACGACACTGCTTTCGACCCTGGTGACATGTCGAGGACTCCAAGAGATTTCGATTACCCGCGGCATCATGACGCGGATGTTTGGTCTACCTGTCTTCAGACATGATCTAAACATCCAATTCCTGCGTTACGCCAAGGTTGCCCTCATTGTGTCCTGGTCAGTCGTCGCAGTTGGGGTCGCTGAACTTGCTTATAAAGGTCAGAATGCCTTTGGTAAGGACTTCCGTGGTGGCGAATCTACCCTAGTGGCGATTTCCACAGCAGGCACTATCGATACCGGTAAGGTGCAAGAGGTTGCCGCAGCCTTAGGAATCCCGGACACCACAGCCACCATTCAAATGCCAGTGGGCGGTGGTGAGCCGACGCTACGTATTGAAACCGAGTTAACTAAAGACAAGTCCAAGGGCGACTTTGGTAACCTTACAGCGATTGTAAGTGCGCTCAAAGAGAAGCACCCCGAGTACCTAAGGGATAAGGATTTAGCCGTTGAGAAGATTATGCTCTCTCGCGAGGCAGTCGGTGCATCCGTTAGTGGCGAGCTGCGAGAAAACGCAATCTACTCGGTGCTCTTGGCGCTGTTAGGAATTGGTATCTACGTCTCTCTGCGCTTCGAAGCAGGATTTGGTGTAGCTGCGTTTGTAGCCACCCTCCACGACGTCTTGATGACGATTGCGCTATTCGTCTTCTTTGGTGGTCAGTTTAACGCCGCGATGATCGCGGCTATCTTGCTCATTATCGGTTACTCCGTGAATGACACGATTGTCGTCTTCGACCGTATTCGCGAAGAACTTCGGGAGAATCCAGGACGTACGTTGGCAGACGTTATTCATATAGCGATTAATCGTACACTCTCACGAACAATCCTGACTTCGCTGACGGTGCTGTTATCAGCTATTTCACTCTGGGCTTTCGGTGCGGGTGATGTTCGTCTTTACGGCGAAGTATTCATCTACGGTGTGCTTACCGGTACGTTCTCTTCAGTCTTTATCGCCTCCCCAGTCTTCTATTGGTGGCACGGCGGTAAACGTGAAGGAGCTGATGCCGCCGATAAAGCTCCAGTTCACTCTTGGGAAGCTGATTCAAAGAACTAACGCCTGTGTCCAAAAAGGCTGTCTGGACCTATCGGTCCGCCGACGACGCCCTCGTGCGTCGTCTTGAGGAGTCACTCGGGATATCCCCTGTACTCGCACTTATCTTAAGCCGTCTCTGTGCCGATGAGGTAGAAGCGGAGCGACATTTGCGTCCGCAACTCGCGCACGTTTCCGACCCGTTTGCGGTTGGTGGTTTGCGCGAAGCTGCTGAGCGACTCGTTCGCGCTGTAGATCGTAAAGAACGGATTGCATTGCTCGGCGATTACGATGTCGACGGCGTTACGAGTACAGCCGCGCTTGTTCATGTATTACGTAAGTTGGGAGCCGAACCTGCATTCTATGTGCCAAGGCGAATGGAAGAAGGCTATGGCCTCTCTAATGCTTCGATAGATCGCGTGCTCGCGGAAGCTAAGCCTGACTTGTTTGTCGCTTTAGACTGTGGGACGAATTCACACGCCGAAGTACAGCGTCTCCGCGATGCAGGTGTCGATGTGCTCATCATAGATCACCACGTTGCCAAGGATGGTCCTGCAACGGGATGTCTGCTGGTTAACCCGCGCGTGCTCGATGCCGCCGATGCGCCATGGCAGTCACTGTGCACCGCTGGTCTTACCTTCAAGCTGATCCACGCCATCCTTAAGGTGTTACGGCTGAGTGGGGATAGTCGTGGGACGACTATCGTGGTTAAAGATTACCTCGATCTCGCTGCCTTAGGGACCATTGCAGATTTAGTCCCCCTACGTGCAGAAAACCGTATCCTTGCTTCCCATGGTTTGAAGGCGCTTTCGGATGCACGCCGTCCGGGAGTGCGTGCGTTGATTGCCGTCAGTGGCCTAGAGCCAGGGCAGACCCTGAGCTCGACAGATATCTCCTACCGTATTGGGCCACGTATTAATGCTAGCGGTCGACTGGCAGACGCAGCCATCCCTCTGAAATTATTATTAGCTGACTCGCATGCGGATTGTCAGGATGGCGCTGCTCAATTGGATATGCTCAACCGTGAGCGACAGGAAATCGACCGTAAGGTTACTGAAGAGGCTACTTCACAACTTGAGGGTATGCTGGCAGCACCTGGGTTGGTTGCACAAGGCGACTGGCATCCTGGGGTTGTTGGTATTGCCGCAGGCAAACTCTGCAGGACGTTTACACGTCCAGTGATCGTGCTCGGACGCGAAGGTGATATCGCTAAAGGATCTGGCCGTAGCGTTCTTGGCGTAAACCTCGTTGAGGTTCTGCAAACCTGTCATGATTTACTCGGTAATTACGGGGGACATCCGATGGCGGTCGGTGTTTCGATGCCACTCGTTAATGTGCCTGAATTCCGTCGTCGTTTTGCGGAAGGCGTTGCCGCTAAATTAGCCACGCAGCCTATAGCGGGAGATATCACGACTGAAGTTTCTGCATGGGTTACTCCCGAAGAGGTTAGCGCACAGGTACTCGATGAACTCGAATTGCTGCAGCCGTTTGGTGAAGGTAACCCAGAGCCAGTCTTTGGACTTAAGGGTGTCGTCTTTGATCGGCCTGTTCAGAAGTTTGGCGAAGGTGACGTGAATTTCCGCCATACTCTACTGCTCTCTGGTGGACGCCGATTGGGTCTCTTAGCTTGGCGGATGGGTTCGCGTGTCCCCGAGCCGGGTAAGCCAATTGATCTAGCGGTCCGCCTGTCCTGGAATCGCTGGCAAGGTCGCAAGAATGCCCAAGCCGAAGTTATCGATTGGCGTTTTTCTGCTTCCCGTTGACGGGACTGTTGCCGTTCGGCTTCGCGTTACGCGAGGCTGCTTCTTCATCTTGTTTCCGTTCCTCGACGCCTTTGAGTAAAATTGCGTGTTCCTTGGGGTCTCCGGGTAACAAGAAGTAAATCGCCCGAAGGTCGTCTTCCTGGAAAGTGCGAATGCGATAGCCAACGTTATAGCCGTCTTCTCGCTCGGTTAAGACTTCGCCATTGGCATATGTTTTATGCGAGGACGGCGGGCGGATGATTTTTTCGCCATTGATGGGCACAGGGTATTCGTTTTGCCCGTAGCGAATTTTTGCGCGTCCGCCAGTTAGGTTGATAAAGCGCAGAGTCCCCCATGGGAATATCGTCGGCGAGTCTTGGAGCGAAGTGATGCGTAAACCGCCTTTGTTGTCTGGAATAAATAGCAAAATAACTTGAGATCCGTCTACGAGTACTGAGTTAGCCAAGGGTTTTGTTGTCCCATCTTTGTTGAGATGAATGAAGCTGATTTCAGCAGGGCCGTGATAATCTTGTTCGTTGGTGAAGAAATCACTGGTGATCAAAAGTGGTACGCGGTCTTTCTCTTTGGGGCCGGTTTGATAGGCGGCATCGGGAATGGGTGCGACGAATGCGAGCGCGCGGAACTTTACATGAACATTGGGCACTTTGGGCTCATCGGCTGCAAAGGTTAGTAAGGGTAGGCACAGTATAAATAGTCTTTTAAACATTAGATTTCGTTTGGTCCGAGCCAGCGTACAGAAATAATACGGAAGCGACGGCCGAGTGCTTTGTTCGTAGCTTTTGTCAGGGTGGTAGCTTCCGCGGAATCAGCGGCAT
>CAJBPJ010000272.1 GCA_903957465.1 uncultured Opitutia bacterium | reverse complement strand
CCTGTGGCGAGATCGAACCAAACATTGAGCCACTGAGGTTCGCGCGAAAGGGGTGAGTCGCCCGTCGGTGAGGGCTGGTAAGACTTCACTTCTGGTAAAGTCAGCGGCAGTTGCTGCGAAGTCAGCGGCACTGCGCAGACTTCGCGACCGTCAATCACGCAAGTGACTGCTTCTTTCGGTAGAAATTCGCGGACAGCGGAATCAGCTGGGATGCGTGCTAGGTCTTCTTTGGAAATCCAAAGTATAGGGAAGGGTTCGCCCCAGTAGCGCTGTCGAGAGAACAGCCAGTCACGTAGCTTAAAGTTAACCGCAGCCTTCCCTTGGTTTTTAGCCGCAAGTTCTGCGGTGATTAGTGTTTTAGTTTCGTTAGCTGTTTTGCCATTGAAGCGTCCGGAATTCACCATCGGCCCGTCACCTGTCCAAGCTGCCTTTTGGACATCAACCGATTCTTTCGATCCGACAACCTGGATGATGGGGAGTTTGAATTGGGTCGCGAATTCGTGGTCACGCTCGTCGTGGGCCGGTACTGCCATGATGGCACCCGTGCCGTAACTCATGAGGACATAGTCGGCGATCCAGATGGGTAACTTCGTGTCGTTGACTGGATTGATAGCGTAAGCACCAGTGAATACACCGGTTTTCTTTTTGTCGGCGAGGTCGGTACGTTCGAGGTCTGATTTATTTCGGACGAGTGCGATGTACTCTTGGACGGATTCCTGTTGTTCAGCGGAAGTGAGCTTGGCGACAAGCGGATGCTCAGGTGCGATGACCATATAGGTCGCACCAAAGAGGGTATCAGGGCGTGTTGTGAAAACAGTTAAGGACTCACTTTTATGTCCATGGATCGCAAAGGTGACTTCAGCGCCTTCCGATTTCCCAATCCAGTTTTTTTGTAGACGTTTGGTGGAGTCGGGCCAATCGAGGGCGTCTAAGCCTTCGATGAGTTTATCGGCATAAGCAGTGATGCGTAAAACCCACTGACGGATCGGACGGCGTTCGACAGGATGATTGCCGCGATCGGAGCGAGGTCCTTCGGGCGTGTTCAAGACTTCCTCGTTCGCTAAGACGGTGCCAAGTGCTGGACAGAACCAAACAGGCTTCTCCGATACGTAAGCTAAACCATGTCGGAAGAGTTTTAGGAAAATCCACTGCGTCCACCGAAAGTAATTTTCATCTGTCGTCGCAATTTCGCGATCCCAGTCGATGGCAAACCCAAGCATCTGTAATTGCCGACGGAAGTTATCAATATTTCGGCGCGTCTGGACGGCAGGGTGTTCGCCCGTGGCGATGGCATGTTGCTCTGCAGGTAGGCCGAATGAATCCCAGCCCATGGGGTGGAGAACATTGTAGCCACTGGCCTTGCGTTGGCGTGCGAGGATGTCCGAGCCGGTGTAACCCTCAGGGTGTCCAATGTGAAGTCCCGCACCTGATGGGTAGGGGAACATGTCTAGGACATAGTATTTCGGTTTACCGCAGGTCGGAGGTAGGGCGCGGAAGGTGCCATTTTCTTTCCAATACGCCTGCCACCGTCCTTCGAAGGCGGTAAAGTCGTAGTTACCCTTGGGCGTTTCCATCGGTTTGAGAAAGCCCAACCCTGGGCTAAGAGTCAAGGCGAGGAGGCGGCAAACGCCGAGCAGGAAGGAGCAAGCGGGAAGCGGGAAGAGACTAAAGACTAAGGGAGAAGCAGCATTAGCTGAACAGGAAATTTCCGTGACCAGTAGCATAACCCTTTGGTGCCTCGGGTAGGGTCGTCT
>CAJBPJ010000271.1 GCA_903957465.1 uncultured Opitutia bacterium | reverse complement strand
TAACTTTAGACATCAAGGGCCCGAAGTGTCCCTGTGGCGGCAACGGCTGTTTTGAAATGTTGGCCTCTGGCACAGCTATCACGCGCTTCGCACGTGCTGCTCTGACAACGGGCCGTGCGTCGACTATCGCCACACAGGCAGGCGGAATTGATAAGGTGAATGCACGCCATGTTTTTGCTGCTGCACAAGCTGGCGATGCGCTTGCTCAAGAGCTCGTCGCTCAAGAGATTGAGTATTTGGCGCGCGGCTTTGCCGTGATCATCAATACATTTAACCCAGAACGTATTGTTGTCGGTGGCGGTGTGGCCTCTGCAGGTGAGTGGCTCCTTGGACCCGTGCGCACACGCGCATTATCATTAGCATTCCCGCGATTAGCATCCGTCTGCGATATTGTTCCAGCGGCTTTAGCAGCGAATGTGGGCGTGGTTGGCGCGGCAGCCTGTGCGCTTGAGCAGGTCGCGGGTTGAGATGCACGTTTCGATTGTTATCCCGGCTTATAACGAGGAGCGTCTGCTACCAGCGACCCTCGAGGTGGTGCGAGTTGCTGCAAAGGCAGCTTTCACAACGCGCGATTGGGAGTGGGAGATTGTCGTTTGCGATAACAACTCTTCGGATCGCACCGGTGAAATCGCGCGAGAAGCAGGCGCAAAAGTTATTTTTGAGCCGATAAACCAAATTAGCCGCGCACGGGATACCGGCGCGCGGGCTGCGCTTGGTCAGTGGCTTATTTTTATTGATGCGGACTCGACTCCAAGCGCTGGACTCTTTGCGGATATAGCCGAGCAGATTATCGTCGGACGAGCTATTGGCGGTGGCGTTACTGTTCGTCTCGATAGCGAAGCTCCCTGGCACGCACGACTTCTCGGCTTTTGTTGGAATAGCTGGAGTCGACTGGTCTGCTGGGCCGCCGGCTCCTGTGTCTGGGTTGAGGCTGCGGCGTTTCGCGAAGTTGGAGGCTTTGGCACCGAGGCCTATGCAGGCGAGGAAGTTGGGTTAAGTCGGAAACTTAAGCGTCTGGCCCGTCAGCGCCGGCAACGATTCGTTATTTTGTTTAAGCACCCGCTCGACACGTCGTCACGCAAGGTACGTCTCTATACGCCATGGGAGATGGCACGTCTTCTCTTGCGCATGGTCTTTTCTTTCGGACGTGCGGCCAAAGATCCGAAGGCCTGTCACCTTTGGTACGACGGCCGTCGCTGAGGCTTAAAGCCGACGGCGCTTCCAGGCGGGAATGGGGAAGGATGTCAGTTTGTCGGAGGCGAGCTCGACAGGATCGCGCGGTCTCAGCGCACGCGCTTCACGGTCGCCGACAATCTGCGTATGCCGAATTTCCGTAATACGAATACTCACTTCCCAACGATTACCCTCACCGTTGATCCATCCGTTATCTTTCAGTTTACGTAAATCATAAGGCACCGAATAACTCCGGAGAGTTTTCCGAGGGCCTTTCGCGTACTCATGAAAGTAGGACATCGCGAGTTCACGGACGCTTTTGTAAACAGGGTCGCGCCAGCGCAGGCAGGTATAATTGGTTTTTGAAATCGCTCCCCATTTCCCGCGCACCTTAAACGGCGCGATGACATGGTCCATGTCTTGGTGGGCGC
>CAJBPJ010000270.1 GCA_903957465.1 uncultured Opitutia bacterium | reverse complement strand
GCCTGAAGTCGCTTTGGCCTCTGCGGCGGATGGTGTTCACTTGGGCAAGAATGACCCCTCGCCTGCTGCTGCGCGTAAATTGCTCGGGCCCCACAAGCTCATTGGGGTAACACTGAACTCTCTGGATGATCTGTGGCGAACGGCGGAAGGCGCACCCGATTATGTTGGCGTAGGACCTTTTCGCTCAACGCTCACAAAAGTTGGCCATGCGCCTGTTCATACGGAGGCATCCCTCCGTGATCTGATTGCCGCCGCTGGACCTTTGCCGGCGTACGTGATTGGCGGCGTCACTGCAGCAGACTTTTCTTTATTAAAAAAATTAGGCGCATGTGGTGCGGCGATGAGCGGCACCATTGCCCGTGCGGCAGAGCCATTGTCGGCCGCAAAAGTCATCGCGGCTGCAGGACAAATCTGCTGGGGTAATCAGTCGCGTACTTAACCTAAAAAGTCAGTCAGCGGCGATGTCGGCTCGGCTTTTGATGAGCTCGCCCCGAGTCCTGCGACCCTCGCCATGCGTCCAGCTTCAACTGCTAAGCGAAAAGCGTGCGCCATCGCGATAGGGTCGTTGGACGCTGCAATGCCTGTATTCACGAGAACAGCGTCTGCTCCCATTTCAAGTGCCTCGGCAGCTTGCGAAGGCGCGCCAAGACCCGCATCAATAATCACGGGCACCCGTGCTTGCTCAATAATGATCCGAATGAAATCACGTGATAGTAAGCCGCGGTTCGAGCCAATAGGTGCCCCGAGCGGCATGACTGCCGAGGCGCCGACTTCTTCTAGCCGCTTGGCTAAAACAGGGTCTGCGTGCATATAGGGAAGAACTTTGAATCCTTTACGCACGAGTTCTTCGCAGGCCGCCAATGTTTCAATTGGATCGGGCATTAAATATTTAGGATCCGGGTGAATCTCTAGTTTGATCCAAGATGTTTGTAGTGCCTCGCGGGCCAGCTCGGCGGCAAAAATGGCTTCGCGCGCATTGCGCACGCCTGAGGTGTTTGGCAGTACGAGATGCTTTTTAGGGTCGAGCGCCGCCAGGATTGAGTCTTCGCGTCGACCAAACTGGACGCGTTTAATTGCCACAGTTACAATTTCGCAACCAGCCGCATCTAGGACCGCCCGTAGCTGTTCGGCGGAAGCATACTTCCCCGTACCCGTCAAAAGACGTGAATGGAATAGTCGGTCGGCGATACGAAGGTCGGCCATTAGCTTAAGACTGTTCTGGAGTCTTTGGGAATGTCCAGCCTCGCTCGCCTCTCCAATCCTTGGAAAAGGTTATAATCGCCTTCGCTTGCACCCCTAGGATTTATAGATATCGAATATTCCTGTTATGATGAACGCATTAGCCTACTTGATTGTCCCCCTTTTGCTTGGTCTTTGGGCCCAGTGGAAGGTGAAAGCTACTTTTAGACAGTGGAGCCAAGTGCCTGCCCGATCCGGTGTTACGGGGGCGGAGGCTGCCCAGGAAGTTTTGCGTTCGGCACGGGTTGAAGGCGTAAAAATTGAACGCGCTGAGGGATTCCTCACTGACCACTACAATCCTGCTACCAAAACTTTGGCTCTGTCGGCTGATAACTATGACGGTACCAGTATTGCGGCGCTTGGTATTGCTGCACACGAAGCAGGTCACGCCCTCCAGCATGCTCAAGGGTATGCGGCCCTCGGGTTACGCTCCGTGCTCGTCCCTGTGACCATTGTCGCCAACCAAGTCGCCTTCTGGGTAATGCTTTTAGGCGGATTTCTTATCAACGGCGCTAACCCCAACTATTTCTTCTTAAACATTGCGATCGGTGCTTACGTTGTCATCTCGCTCTTCACTTTAATTACACTGCCGGTAGAGTTTGATGCCTCTGCTCGCGCGCGTAAATTTTTATCGGAAACAGGGTTGCTGGATGCCGAGGAAGATAAGGGCGCCAAGGCTGTGCTCGATGCGGCCGCGTGGACGTATATCGCCGCCTTTGTCGCTGCTTTAGGTAATCTCCTCTACTTGATTAGCCGCCGTCGCTAAGGACCTGGCTCGCCTTTCAGTCATTACCCCGCCAACTTTCAGGTATGGCCGATGCCCCTGAGAGAATGCGCGCGGATGAATTGTTAGTTGTGCGTGGACTCGCGTCTTCTCGTACGCTGGCACAAGCGCTCATTTTAGCAGGAAAGGTTCGTACGGGGCCGGACAGCGTTGTCGCCAAGTCATCGCAAAAAATTTCTGTCGAGAGTCAGCTCACCGTTGAACAGCCACCAAAGTTTGTTTCCCGTGGTGGAGAAAAGCTTGAAGGCGCGCTCGCCCATTTTGCGATCGAAGTAAAAGGCTTACATGCATTGGACGTCGGCGCTTCGACAGGTGGCTTCACCGATTGTTTATTGCAACGGGGCGCTGCCTCGGTGACGTGTGTCGACGTCGGTCAGGCGCAGCTTCACTCTAAGCTCCGCTCCGATGCGCGCGTGACTAACTTCGAGCGTCTCAACGCCCGCGAGCTACCCGCGGCAACGTTGCCTCACAAAGAGTACCCAATCGTCGTGATGGATGTGTCCTTCATTTCGTTAACCACTGTTTTGCCTTCAGTCTGGTCGCGCCTCGCTGTGGGTGGCTGGCTAGTTGCCCTCGTGAAGCCTCAGTTTGAAGCGACCCGCCAAGAAGCCGACAAAGGTCGCGGCATCATCAAAGACCCGTTGGTCCATGAACGTATTGTGCGTGAGATCACGGCCGCGGCTGCTTCGATGCCGGGTGCAAGGGTGCTGGGCTCAATGGACTCGCCAATTTTAGGTGGCGAAGGCAACCGCGAGTTCTTGCTCGCCGTCCAGCGGTCGCGTTAGTCTCTGCTTATGTCTAGCACCCCGCTAAGCGTGACGGAATTGGCCGATGTCTTAAAGGGGCAGTTAAAGGATTTAGGGTCGCTCTCGGTTGTTGGCGAAATCACCGGCTGCAAGCTCTACAATAACAACACGTATTATTTTACGCTGAAAGATGCCGTCTCACAGGTAAGCGTCGTCCTCTTTGCCTTTCACAGTAAGCCAAATATCGAATTAACCGATGGCCGTCGGGTCATCGTCGCTGGTGCGATGGATTTTTATGCCAAGACAGGTAGGCTCTCGCTCATTGCAAAATCAATCGTGGCCGATGGCGAAGGCGATCTCTGGCGTCGCTACCTTGAGTTGAAGGCACGTCTCGAAGCTGAGGGAATTTTTGACCCTGCAGTTAAGCGGGCACTTCCCGAGTTCCCAAAGACCGTCGCATTTGTGACTTCACCGTCGGGCGCGGTGCGTCGCGATTTCGTGGAAGTACTCAAGACACGTCGGTGGTCCGGTCGTGTGATTATTGTGCCTGCAATTGTGCAAGGGGCGGCGGCAGCTGCTTCCATGGTTAAAGCCTTAGCTCGTGCGGCCACCATTCCAGGCATTGACTTGATTGTTGTTGGGCGTGGCGGAGGCTCCATGGAAGATCTCTGGTGCTTTAATGACGAACGACTGGTGCGAGCAGTACGTGCCTGTCCGGTTCCAGTTATCTCTGCAGTCGGACACCAAACAGACCATCCATTGACGGACGACGCTGCGGATGTGCGCGCGGAGACTCCCACCGCTGCAGCGGAACTCATTGCT
>CAJBPJ010000269.1 GCA_903957465.1 uncultured Opitutia bacterium | reverse complement strand
TACGACAGCAGGCCTTCGGCCTTATGACTACGCTAGCGTTACTAGCGGTATAAGCGGTGATAGCGGTGTTAGCTGATTGGCTGGCTAGCTGTTTAGCCGTTCAGCTCTGTCATCTGTCATAGCGAAGCGCCGTCGTAGCCACGCAGTGGCGCCGTCGTAGGGCGAAGCCCGCCGTCTTAGGCGACATCGTCGCCGCCGTCCCCGTCTTCGTTCTGCCTCTCTTAATTCTTAATTCCCCCCTTGCCTCTCTTCCCGCGTGCTCCTTCCCGCTTCCTGCTGCGCTCGGCGCGCCTCTCTTCCCGCTTGCCCCAGCCGCGCGACGGGTCTTCCTCGCGCGCATGACTGAATCCGCTGAGCCCTCTCGCCCCCTGCCACACGTGATCGGCGAGGCATATAGTTTCGATGAGGTGCGAGCGGCGTTGGGCGGCGACAACAAGCCACCCAGTTTCGTCATTCATCGCGAAGGCGCCGTCATCGGCGTTTGCCTTGGCACAACCTGGAATCCCCGCGCCGAGAACGATCCGTGCGAGGTCTGGGTCGGACGTAAGGGCAATCAGTCGGAATGGGGAATCAAGCTCGCGGAAACCAAAGGCCCTCTACCCGTCTATGTGCGTCGCACCGAGGGCGGTCCATGGTTCTTCAAAGGCTTGTACAAGGTCACCGACCAAACGACGAACCCGGCCGACATCCGTCCTCGGTTAATGCCGCCGAAGATTGTGGCCGTCGCCCAGGTCATTCTCCTGAGCAAGATTGCAGACTGAGATGGACGAATCACCAAAGCGGGAGCATCCCAACGACCCTCTCCATGGGGTCACGTTGCAGACTGTCGTCGAATTCATGGTCGAACGACATGGCTGGCACGGCCTCGCGCGCGAGATGCCTGTGCGCTGCTTCATGTTCGATCCTTCAATCAAGTCTTCGCTTTTTTTCCTGCGCAAGAATCTCTGGGCCCGCGAAAAACTTGAGAACTGGTATGTTGGTGAGATTCGTAAACGCGAAGGACACGGACTCTAATCGCGTGAGGCGAAAGAAGCTGAACAGCTGAACGGCTGAACGGCTGAACAGATAAGACATTAGCTAAACAGCTAACCAGCTAGTCAGCCAACCAGCTATTACCGCTAACACCGCTAACACCGCTAGTACCGCTAATACCGCTAGTACCGCTAATACCGCTAAACAGCCATTTCCCGCCAATACATTGACACCCTGTCGAACGAACGACAAAAAACACCCACCCCATCCGATGGAAACTATCCACGGCGCCCCCAGTTTCACTCTACGGACTGCTCAGGTCGAATTGGCCATCACGCAGACCGCCGGACACCTCGGTCCGGTGACTTTTCACCTGCCCGGCCTCCATGCTTCTCCTTACTCGCTCTCACCTTGGCAACCGCACGAGGTCGATCAGTCACTGCCCAACCTGCTGACTTACCTGCGTGGAGATTTCATGTGTCTGCCGTTCGGCGGACAAGAGAAAGGCCCGCCCCACGGTGACACCGCCAATGCGAAATGGGATTTCCAAAATCAAACAGACCGTTCGTTAGTGCTGCGCCAAAAAGGAACTGATACCGGCGCGACCGTTACCAAAACGATTTCACTGGTGGATGGCCATCATGCCATCTACGCCGAGCACGTCATCACCCAGCTCGAAGGTCGCTGGAACTACGGTAACCATCCGATTCTTAATCTCTCGTCCGTTCCCGCAGGCACTGCACGCGTTGCGACGAGTCCGTTCCGCTTCGGCTCAGTCTACCACGCTGAATTCTCCAATGCAGCCGCCGGCGAATCGGGTATCCTTAAGCCCAACTCCCGTTTCACTGATCTGCGTAGCGTGACTTGCAAAGACGGCACCACCACCGACCTCACCCGCTATCCTGCACGGACTGGTAATGATGACCTCATCATGCTCGTCAATTCCCCCGCGACCGAAGCGCAACCCTTTGCGTGGACGGCGGTGACTTTCCCCCAAGGTTACGTTTGGTATCAGCTGAAGAACGTCGCTGACTTCCCGAGCACCCTTTTCTGGATGTCCAATGGCGGTCGCTCGGCTCACCCCTGGGAGAAGCGCCACCTCGGACGCCTTGGGATCGAGGAAGTCTGCTCTCACTTCTGCGATGGCGTCGACATCTCCCGCGAAGATCGTTTGGCCGCCGACGGCATCCCCACCTCCCGCGAGTTCCGCAAGGATCAACCCGTCCGCCTCCCGATTATCCAGGGCGCAGCTGCAGTCGGCCCCGGCTTTGGCCAAGTCCAGTCCATCACCCCTCTCGGGCCTGAGTCCGTACGGATTTTGGGCGAGAACAATAAAGCCGTGACCGTCCCGCTTAATTGGCAATATTTGAAGCGCTGAAATCCCCAGCGGCTCATACTTTCCCCACGCTTATGTCTAAACCTCCTCAGACCACTCATGACCTGACCACGAAGAAGGCTAAAGTTGCCTCACTCGTTGAAAAAGAAATCGCCCGCACCGGCGGGCTACTCCGCCTGGCTCCATGTTGGGTGCCGCGCTCTTTCCTGCAGCCCGGCAAACGTCTCAAGCTGCACCCGGATGACCTTTACGCTTTCGGTCTTAGCCGCGGCGGTATCGACGAACGCTGGTTCGCTTCCACCACCGAGGCCGCCAACGATAACCGTACGCCCGACGAAGGACTCTCGTACGTCGTCATCGGCGACACACGCTTCACGCTCAAACAAGCTGTCGCGGAATGCGGCTCCGCGCTCATCGGTTCCGCCATCTGGAAGAAGTATCAGAAGTGGCCCGTCTATTCTAAGTTCTTCGACAACATGGGTCCGATCCCGCACCACATGCACCAGAACGCCGCGCAGGCCAAACTGCTCGGACTCGAAGGCAAGCCGGAGTCTTACTACTTCCCACCGCAGCATAACAACGTCGGTAATAATTTCCCTTACACATTCATGGGCTTCGAGCCCGGTACGACCAAGGCGCAAGTCCGCGAGTGCATTGCCAACTGGCACAAGGGCGACAACAAGATCCTCGCACTCTCCAAGGCTTACAAACTCGAGCCTGGCACTGGCTGGCTCATCGACCCGTGCATCCTCCACGCTCCAGGTTCGCTTTGCACCTACGAACCCCAGTGGGGCTCGGACGTCTTTGGTATGTACCAGAACCTTGTCGAAGGTCGCGAAGTACCCTGGGCCTTACTCGTCAAAGACATGCCCAAGTCCAAGCATCAGGACATCGACTTCATTGTGGACCAGTTGGACTGGGACAAAAACGTCGATCCGAATTTCAAGGACAACCACTACCTCGAGCCCGTCGTTTCGGTTCAAGGCAAGGGCTACGTGGACAAATGGATTGTCTACGGCAAGGTTGATAAATTCCAGTACTTCAGCGCTAAAGAACTAACCGTCGAGCCGGGTGCCGAGTGCACCATCACCGACAACGGCGCCTACGGTCTGATTTGCGTCCAAGGTTCTGGCACAATCAACGGCGAGGTCCTCAACAGTCCGAAACTTATCCGCTTCCACGAGCTCACCGAAGACGAATACTTCTGTACCGAAGCCGGCGCCAAGAAGGGCGTCACCTTCCGCAATACTTCCACCACCGAACCGCTGGTCTGCCTGCGTTACTTCGGCCCAGAAGTGAACCCGAACGCTCCTGCCATGGGCGCTCACAAGAAGGCTAAGAAGAAGTAAGCCTCACCTCTACGCTAACTCTACAAAACTATGAAACTACACAACGCCATGTGGCCGGGCCTCGTTGGCAAGGAGCCCAACACCGATCACCCGCCAATCGCTCTCGACCAGATGCTCGACATGACGGTCGCTGCGAACGTCGACGGTCATAAGTTCGACGGTGTCGACCTCTTCCTTTTCCACCCGCACACTGATCCCGATATTTCCTCCGACGCCCTCAAGGCGATGGCGGACAAGATCGCCGGCAAAGGCCTCAATATCGGATCCCTCGTGGCGCCGGTCTGGGGTGGCACCGTGGGTGATTCCGCCATGGGCACCGACGAGCAGCAGCAGAAGTTCCTCCTCGCGATCGAGAAGGCCTGCCGCATCGCGCAGGGCCTCAACAAGCATGGCGTGCGCAAGTACGGCCTGATCCG
>CAJBPJ010000268.1 GCA_903957465.1 uncultured Opitutia bacterium | reverse complement strand
CTTGCCGCCGACAGGCGTGCCCTGTGACGCAAGGTAAGCTGCTAAATCTACAGCCCGTGAATCTGGCTTGGCTAAATCGCCTGAAAAAACTTTGGGCATCAAGCTACCCGGACGGTAGGCATGCGGATCTTGAATCCACGCCAACAAATAGGCCTGCGTATAGCGCTCACCAAGATTCGCGAGGATGGGTGCGTCTTGTGCGAGCTCAGGCATACCCTGCCCTGCCGCGGGCACACGGGCAGCATCGATGTGACATTGGGCGCACCGTAGTTGTGCAAAGAGTCGACGACCTTCGCGCTTCGCCATACCTGCAGCCGTGAGCTCAGGGTTATGTCGCAAGACCGTGGGCGGAACGGGCTCTACCGGAAATGCACGCGCAGACCATTGCAGACGGAATGTGGCATCGCCCGTGGCTGGTGGCGTATACTCTACCACAATCGGGTTCTCCCCTTTATTTAAAGTGATCGCAGAACCTTTGGTGCCTTCAAAAACAGTCTGTCCATTAATGGTGCACTTAGCCGTTCCCGTAAGCACCGCACTAAAGCGAACCTCTGTCCGTAAATCTGAAACCAGTACACCCGTCCATTTAGCCTTAAAATGTCCTACAGGTAGAAACGGTGAAACCACTTGGCCTGCGGGCACGTGCAATGCCACGAGTCGTTCGACACGAACATCCGACTGACCTCCCGCTTCGAGCTGCAGGGCTAAACCAGGCTCAGAAGGTGCCGCAACGGCGCAAGCCGCTGAAAAGCACATACCGATAAAACCTAGCAGCCGCATCAGAGCTTTATTTCTCAGAGCAACGACCACAGCCGCAACAACCAAAACGACGGCGGATAGATAACCAAACACCGGCGAGGGAAACACCCACGACGGCAGGGACCACCCAACCAGATGTCTTAGTGTTTCGTGGTGCCAACGAGCGGTAATCCGTGCCTGGTTTACCGGCAGGTGGGACGACATTAATCGTGTGGCAGATTTCATCGGGGACGCGCGAACCGTCTTCGGCTTTCACGTTCATCTTGATGCGCGATTGCATCACTGGCTTGAGACCGGGGACTTCCAGGAAGACCGTGCGACGATCAGCCGAAAGCTTAACTGCGCGAATGGCTATCTTCTCGGTGCCCTCATCTTTGGCTGTCGATGAATTGCCTGCACTTGGCTTGATCTCAGGTGAACCATAATCCCCTGACCAAATATAGTTATTCTGCTCGAGCGCATAGTTTTCGAGATTCGCACCACTGGTTGCCTCAAGCGGACCGCTAAAGCCAATCGTGATACCTGCATCCGTTACATGTAGCGAATCAGGCATGGTTGTCGACTTGCCCGTAAAGCGCACACGCTGGATGGTGCCGTCTTTAACGGCGTTGGTTTGCCAGCCTTTAAGGCCGCCGACGTATAACTGTCCATCGACCTTGCTGAAACGTCCGCGCATCACACCGGATGCAAAACGCAGGGGGAACTTAACAATACCACCTTGAGGTACGCCATTCACACGCTCTTGCAGCACTAAGAAGAGCGAAGACTTTCCGTAAGAGAGATAAAGCATGCGGCCGAGCAACGAGCCCCACTTCTCGCTAGTTACCCATGTCTGCCCGCCGTTGGAGTTATCAATGTCGAACGGTATCCAACAAAGATGTGTACCAGGCTGCGTAGGCGCAGGATCGCGGTGCGAAAGATCTGGGACTTCAATAAACTCACCAGGCTTATTGAGAATATGGATGTAATCAACAGGCACCCACGTTCCTTGGTTATCGCCATTGCTGACTTCACCATTGGGTCCGACACCCATCCCGTTCGGGGCACGAACGCCTGTACCGATGACCTCAAACTTGGATCCATCAGGGGAGACCTTAAAGATCGCACCATGGTGGTCGCTTAAAGGGCCCCAACCACGTCCTCCTGGATTCACGGGTCCACCCTTGAGGAAGTAGAAGTTCCCTTGGGCATCGCATTGGAGGTCGAACGTAAACTCGTGGAAATTCGGGGTTACTTGGACGTCGTTATTGAAGCACTCGTACTGGTCAGCTTCACCATCGCCATTTAAGTCACGCAAGATGGTGATTTGGTCACGACCCAGAACATAGACCACATCTTTTGAAATGCAGAGTCCAAGACCATGGAAGATACCCGTCGCAAAACGCTTCCAAGTGATCTTCGAGAGACTTGCATCTACACCCGTGCCAACCCAGACATCGCCACTCCATGTAGAGAAGGCGATGCGGTTATCGGAGAAAAGATCGAGGCCACCGACGCGAATCCAAGAATTGTAGGGGTTCTTTTCAGGAACCGGGAGCGTGTCGACGACGTAGGGCGCTGCTTCGATTTCACGAATGCGGTCCGCGTCAGGCGTCTCTGCCGACTTTAGTTTCTTTAACTGCTTCTCTTGTTCAACACTCCCCAAGATTCCGGCCACTTCGATTGTTTCTTTCCAGCGAGCAGGGCCTCCGCGAGTCAGTGCAGAAAGATCCGCAACATCCGTCGAGATACGCCCACCTTTCGAATAGGTGACTTTAAAACGTGTTCCCTTGGCGACCTTGGTGAGCTTCAACGACAGCGTCTTACCACTTGCAGTTAAACCGGATGACGGCACGCCCCAGACAGTCACGGATGTTGCATCTTTCAGATTTTCACCACCACCAACAACCGCTTGCCCGTGCGCGGCTTCAACGACGCCTTCGCCTTGAAGGTCCGCAAGCTTCACATAGCCGTCGAGCGTACCCGCGGTGACTTCAAAGGTGCGCGTCATCACATCCTGACCATCAATTTTTTCGCGCTCACCCATCTCGAGAACAGAAGCCGTCCCAACCGTATAGGAGAAAATTACTTTATCACCGTGAATAAAGAGGCCACGGTATTTCGCTTCGGCTGCAGGAATCGGACCAAGCGGAACCTTGGCATACTGACTACCTTTGCCGCCATTCGGCAGCCCACGGTTATCCTTAAATGATCCGTCAACACTCCAGCCAGGACCCGGATTGGTTTCGTAGAAAATTTTAGCACCGTTGGGCGGACTTGGGTTATTACCGTGACCACCATCAAAGGTGACTCCCTGAAGGCGAATCCAGCCGCCCGTCCATCCACCCGCCATACGGACTGTCTCGGTATCAAAAAGCGAACAGGCCTCGCGGGCGCCATGGCGAACAGCGATACCTTTATTCGCTACGCTACCCTTGCCATTGAGGGTCGTCTGGCCTCGAGCATTTTCGAAAGTGGCCGACAAGAAAGGACCATAGTCCATTTTCTCGTAAATTTTATCCTCTGCACTCAACGACAGCGCGCTAAGGGTACAGATGAAGATGCGAAGGGCAGCGAGACGCATAGGAAAGTGTTAAGGACAAAACCGAAGCCTGTCCACCGAGATGGACAGCAAATGGGGCCTTTGGTTGCCGTTTACTTAAGCAAAATAGGCGACCCCACCCTCAAAAATCGGCTGAACTTTCTCACCCGG
>CAJBPJ010000267.1 GCA_903957465.1 uncultured Opitutia bacterium | reverse complement strand
CTGGAAAGCACGCGCATCGGTACCACCCGAACGACGCACCGTCACTTGGTGGGGAATGTTGAATTCTTGAGCAACAGCGACCGCCAAGTCTACCAATCGCGGCGACATGATGGCGGTAGGATCATAAACACGAATTTGTACGCCGCCGCCTAATCGACCTTGAGATTCAGCGTGGTTTAATCCGGGAACATCGTCCGCGGGCGGACCTTCCAAAACAATAACGACATCGGGATCAACTAACCGCGCTGCGGTGACCGCTCCGCGGCAGCCAACCTCCTCCTGCACCGTCGCAACCGCATGAAGCGCACATGGCAACTTCGCGCTAGAGGCATCAAGCTCGCGCGTCGCCAGAACGAGTGCGGCCATACCTGCACGATTATCAAAAGCTTTACCTGCAAAGATACCAGCTTCCGCCAAAGGTGTGAAGGGGCCATCGGGGACAACGGGGTCACCCAGGCGCACACCAGCTTTCAATGCGCCTTCGAGTGATCGTGCGCCGATATCGACGAAAACTCTGTCGACGGTGATAGCCTGAGCTCCGCCTTGATGCGGCGGCATCGCCGCAACAATACCGCTCAACTCACGCCCAGTACTGCGGCAAAGAATTCTTAGACGTTGGGCAGCAAGAACACCGTCAGGCCAGCCGCCAATTGGTACGAGGCGGAGAAATCCATCATGGGTGATGGATTGAACGAGAAAACCAATCTCGTCCATGTGAGCGGTTAAGACGACCTTGGGACCTTTGGTGGACTTCGGGGCGAGTGCTGCCGAACCTAGGCCGTCGAAAGAAGCCTTCCGACCTTTAAGCTCAGACAAGAAACAGCGACGCACCGCATCCTCATGTCCAGAAGTGCCATGGGCTTGCGAAAAAGTTTCGAGGAGACTGATGGCGTCGCGCGTACGGTTTGCACTCATGCCAAGAAGCGTGAGAACAGAGCCGTTCTTCGCAAGCCTCTGTCAACCAAACCGCTGAATTAACGTACAGGCTTAGGCGTAATAACCGGGGCAACCACAGGCTCAGGCTTTGGATCCGCGGGGATGACAAATAAAACGAAATCAGCTTCGCGAGAATTTCGCGAGATGGGAACAGGGTGAATGATGAGGAATGCCCGCGACCCAGGAGGGAGGCCGCGAACGGAATCAATCAACTGCACATCTTCACCCGACTTAGCGAGTAAGAGCCGGAGTCCGAAAAGACTATCGGGGCCCACCGCAGGTCGCACGAGGGCGGACTGCCCAGATGCTAAGACGCCGTTATTACCACCGATGGTCGCTGAAAGATTTTCGCGACACAAATTGTAAACCAAGATACTGCCGACGGGCAGGACAGTCTCGGAAGTGTCGATAACTGTCGGGCGGACATTTTCCCACGTCTTTGCACCAACGGGATTATAAAGAACAACCAAAGAAGACGTTGTTTCGGACTTACGCTGTAGCACGCCAATCTCATCGTATGCCTTTTCAGGCGGCCCTTTAGCGCCTGCAGCTGCAGGTGGCGCAGGAACTTCTTTCTCGATGATAAGTTTAGCGTCTACCGGAATTTCAGCAGGTAAAGTGACTTGCTGAACAGAATTAAGATTCGTTGCACAGGCAACCCGCGTGAATGCCTTCAACAATGGCGAGTTGGCGGGCAACGGCGCAGGTGGAGGTGGCGGTCGAAAATAGATTTCTGTGGGCGGAAGCTCCTTAGCATCTGGCTCCTCCATAATCAGGAGGCCTCCAGGACTGCCTGCCCCGCCTCCAATTTTTTTATAGCGACGCTCAGGATCATGTCCGAGCGCAAGCACACGTACAACAAAAGGTGGCGGCGGAGTCTCCACGGGCCGTGCTGGCGTCGTGTCAGCCGCCGAGACCCAAACCGAGAGAAGTAAGCATAGGCGGTGTCGCATGATCTTAAATCTCGTTCGGGCTTAACCAACGGAACTGCACAATGCGGAAACGGCGACCAAGGTCTGGACGCAAGTAAGTGCGTACGCCCGAGGCGTTGGTCGTAAAGTTGAGCTTGGGATTAAGTGCCGAGGCGGATGAGTCATTATCAGGATCAGCGGGGTTCGGCATACGCTGAACGACAATTTCGCACCACGCTTCCGCAAGCTTGCGAGCGCCCGAATTATCGGTCGCTTGCCCGTAAGCTCGAATCGTAAAGGTGTCAGAGCGCGGCGTCATGGCCGGCGCAAGCTGTTGAAGAATGTCGGACTGCAATAAATACCCAGGCGCACCAGCTGAACGGTGAGCAACGCGCGCTTCACCACGCGGACGGAATCTTTTTGCATCTTCCATGTCTGCATAGTCGGCAGCACTGTCGCGCTGAATCAACGAGGATGTGCCGTTGTAGGTAGTATTGGTTGTCGAAGAGGCTAAGGGTGTACCAAAGTTATCGTTTAGACCTGACTTCTCAATCGCCGCCTGGAGCGCACCCATATTGGATGGGTCTGTGTAAGCCGCACCAGTAATTGTTCCAGCGGGCACCGTCGCAGTGAAACCTACAGGCTGAAGGCGACGGTTCACAAAATCGGCTAAGCTTAAAAACGGACCGCGCTTACGCACCTCGGCGACAATGTTGGTCGCCAAAGTTTGAATTTCAGCGTCGGTCAACGAGCGGTAACCGCCCCAGACATTTTTATCAAACGAAGCTGCGGTGACGGCGCCCTGGACTTTGCCCTGTTGCGGACGCAGATTCCGAGGGAACGGCGTACCCGTGCTATCCGCGCCACCCAGGACCGTGGGCACCTTGAGGTTGCGTGCGGAAGATAGGAAAGCCGTCCAGGCTTTGACGTTCGTTGAATTAATATTGAAGGCACCGGCTACGGCAGTCGAAGCCGATGCGTAATAGAGCGAAGGAATTGCGGGTGTGTAAGTCATTGCGACTGAATCAGGCACGAGCTGCTTCGATCCAAGCGTTGTGATACGTGCGTTCGGGAATGCTGTGGTCGTCGACCAAGGTGCATTCACCGATGTCCAACCATTATTACCAAAAGGTATCGTGGAAAGGAACCAGCTATCCCAAAGTGCGGTGTTTAATTCGAAGGCATGGTCATAGATGAAATACGAATTGGTAGTGATTTCATCCCGCTGTAAGGCAGCAGTTGGTAAATCATTAAAGTTACCGCCGAGTGCTGTGCTGGAAACGAGCGTGGTCTGCGCGTCGGTAGCCGTTGTTAAGAATATTTCTGCGGTACTCGCAGGGCTGGATGGGTCGGCAAAACTGTTACCCAAAGAAAGCGATGGCTGCCAAGCAAAGATACTGAACGGTGCGTGTTGGAATTGTCCGAGCGATACCGCGCCAAGGGTGTCATTCGGTAAATCATACAACGTGTAGACGTGGTTCGCTGAAGCATTCGTCGCTGAGAAGAAAGGGGTTGCGCGACGACGACCTGAGAAGTCGAACGGTGCGTACTGATTATCGGTATAAAGAATCGGGTCGCGATCATTCGTCCAAATACCAAAGGAGCGATCATGGCTACCACGACGCCAGACACAGAGATCCCACGGCGAGCGCACAAAGCGAGGCGCACGGATGTTATTCTGGACGAAAAGATTATACTGCCGGTTGTTCACCCATCCTATCGACGAGAATGGGCCGCCTACGCCCACATCTCTAGTGCCTGTTATTGGATTTATTGGCTGAACTCTGTCGACAGGGATTACAGGAGGGAGACCTACAGTACCGGGCTCGTCGTGCCACATCAGGCGGTAGTTAATAGATTGATAGCGACTCGGCGCTAACACGGGGCCAGGCGAAGCGCCCCGAATGTCGGTATAGGCAACGGCCGTTTCACCAGCACTAATCCAGCGACCCATGTTGCCGCGCTGATAACCATCACTGTCCATCATCTGGTAAGCCTGGGTACCGGTTCCATCTAGCAGGTAAGATTGACCCGTCATATTTTGATACGGGTAGCCAGGTGTCATCACGTTATACTGCAGCGAGAAGTCGTAACCGCCACCTGGGCCCGTCGCAAACTGGTAGGTTGCATTCACGCCGCCGGAAATTTTGGCGTAGGTTGCAAAATCTGCCGGATCACCCGGAACACCTGTAGACGGAATAATCGTGAGTGCTGCTTTGAAGTAGGGTGTTGGGTTTGCCGCGGAAACCAGCGGCGCAGCTGCTAAAACCTGCGACCCGCCGGAAGTATAGGGTCGTGTGACGGACGTACTCATCGTGCCTGTATTCGTAGTCGGCGCACTAAACACCAGAGCTTCACCAGGCTTGAAGTCGGTAGCAGGGACAACAAAGGCCATGGCGCTTAAGCCCGGATTCCATTGTGTTGCGTTATTATCTGCCCGATCGAACGGCGTACTCACATTATTACCGTAGCGCATGACGAGCGTCCCGCTGCCGCCGCCAGAAGTCGTATACGTCACTCGCGAGCGCACCACAAAGCGATTACCGACATCCACCACGTAAGCCTGCGAAGCGATGGGGACGTTCCAAGGATTCCACAAAACGATACGTGGATAAACCAACATGTACGCCTGCACACCTGTTCCACCGAGCGTTGAGTCATACGCCGGACGGAAATAAACATTCATCTGCGAGAGCACTGGATGGACGGGCGTCTTGTACTGGTTCTTCACCTGGGCGACCATGTAGTTTTGGTCGTTGCTTGTACTATACGTGGCCGCAGCTGTTGCGGATGTACGCAAGACAGGTAACGAAGTTGCTACACCCGTTGTGGACCATGCAGCTTTTTGCATCAACCAATGGCGCATCAAACCGTACTTGGGACTGGTGCCCGCAAAGACGCTTAGTGGCGTGGTTGCTTGGTAAGGCAACCAAGGCAGATTACCTAAGATGTCGGTGGCGTCCGAGACGCCCGGAAGAGCGACAGGCCGCGAGGGATCGTTGGTGGCTGGATTTAACGTCTTCCAAGCAGCGTCAGCGATTGTCGCCGAGCCAATAGCGGTAGGCACACCACCTCCGAGATTAAGGTAGGCTGTTAAGTCGCGCTTCAATCCACCGCGCTGCGTATCGGTATGTAAACCGAGCGATGTAAAACTGAGGTCGTGGAAGAACGGGCTTAAATCTGCCGAACTTGCTAAAGCGGTTTTTAGCTGTGCGAAGTTAATTGCGTTCGCGATATTAGTCGCATTCGCGGTGTCCCAACCTGAGAAAGGCGATAACCCTGCGTTATCCTTCACCAAGGTGAAATTATTCCGCAGCGAAGTCATCAATCGGTAGTAACCTCCTGCAGCGACATTAGAATCGTCTGGCTGCACACCCGCATACGGATCTCGCAGGTTGATGCGCGCCTTGACGCCTTCATCGCCTACCCACCACGCGTAATACCCAGTAACAACTGACGAACCCGCACTGAAGGACGCGCCGCTTGGACCAGGCATGACGACTGGCGGAAGTTCAATACGACCGGTCGCCGTGGCAGGCGGACCCGCAGACGAAGCGAGCGAAGCACCTTCATTAGCGCCAGTAGTGCCCAGTGATCCTGAACCTAGGAGCGGAACGCGACCTGCAAGCGCTAGCGTCCATGTCGTACGTGGCCCTGTGTAAGTAGTAGCCGCTAAAGGAAGACCTTCGTTGCCGCTCACCAGCCATCCCAAGAAACGACTATCAGCCGAGGTACGCTCACGGTCTGTCGACCAATCATAAGCTTTGCCGTCAAGATTCACACCGGGCGAAACGCCTGCAGTACTATCTTCCGAAACGCGCGTATCATAAAGGTAGCCATTCGCTGACCGTTCCAAAGGTGCGAGCACGCGCTTTCGGCTGTCAGCCTTGGGGCCTGCATGCCAGACACCTGTCATTCGGTCATACGCAGGATTGGTTGGGGCAACCCCCCAGGTTGTATTCGCAGGATCGATAATCCCACCCGTCGCAGTGACGCGTTGGTCAGGTCCAGCGAGCAACTGAAGTTGTGCCAAAGCAAGTCGTCCTGACATCAGCGCATTGTGACGTGCCATCGCACCCCGCATCGCCATATCCGCAATCCGTGATTCTAAATTCAGGAATCCGGCCGTCGTCAAAACCACCAAAACTAAAAGCGCCATAATAGTTAGGCTCAAAACAAGAGCGAAACCACGGCGGGCGCTGACAGCAGAAGGGGAAGACGTCATCAAGGGGATGCCGTAAAGGAGGTGTTAAATTATCTACCTCTACCGCCCTCAGTCAACCGTAGGGTG
>CAJBPJ010000266.1 GCA_903957465.1 uncultured Opitutia bacterium | reverse complement strand
GCTTTGGCGCACACACGGGCACTAATTGGTCTTCCATGAACGGAATGACTTCGAGTTGGCGTAGTTTTTGCGGGAAGGCAATCAGGCCAATATCTACGGCATTCGAAAGTACGTCCTCATAGACGAGGTTCGATCGACGGTATTCCACGCGCACATTAACGTGCGGGAATTCTTGCATGAAACGTTTTTGGTAGGGTGGTAGTTCATGCAAACCAATCGAAACAATCGTTGAGACGTGAATTGTGCCGCTGACGACTTTACGCATTTCCTGCAATTCACCCGCAGCCCGCTCATAGTGGCCTAAAATTTCGCGGGCGGATTCGTGGAGGCGTTGTCCTTCACGGGTTAACTGAAATTGTTTTTGACCCCGGTCGACAATCAGGACGTTAAAATGTTTTTCCATCGCACGGAGTTGCTGACTGACGGCTGACTGGGTGATCCCATTGAGTTTGGCCGCCTTCGAGAAGCTCTTGTTGTCCACAAGGTCACAGAAGATTTTGAAGTTCTCGATGTGCATGGGGGATGATTAATAAGGCTAATAGCAAACCTCATCAAGTTTAGAGCCTCTAATCCCTATAACCGCCAATGTTCGCCAAGATTTGACAGCCCCCTCCATAACCCTTGATATGTAAACAGATGGTCACCTATGAGGAGTTTCAAGCACGTTACCAGGCCGTCCTTGGTCGGGTAGGTGCTGCCTGTGCCAAAGCAGGCCGTCCCTTGGCTTCTGTACGCCTTTTGCCCGTTACCAAGACCCATCCAATCGAAGCCGCCCAATACGCCGCCCGTGCTGGCATTTTAGCGGTTGGCGAGAATCGGGTACAAGAGGCTGCAGCGAAGCGCCTCATTGGACCCCAAGGACTTCAATGGGAGCTCATTGGGCACCTTCAGTCGAATAAAGCTAAGTTGGCGATTGAGACGTTTGACCGTATTCAATCCGTCGACTCGATTGATTTAGCGAAACGACTCGGTCGAGTTGCTGGCGAGTTAGGCAAAAAACTTCCCGTACTTCTTCAGGTTAACGCCGGCGATGATCCTGCAAAATTTGGAACCGATATCGACGGCGCTTCGGCGTTGGTGGAAGCAGCCCTGCAACTCCCAGCTTTGAGCGTCGAAGGATTGATGACGGTCCCACCACTCTCGGATGATCCGGAAGTCGCTCAGAAGGCTTTTGATCGTCTCCGTACGTGTCGCGATGATTTAGCCGTACGGTTCAAAATAGATTTACCCGAGCTTTCGATGGGAATGAGCGATGACCTCGAAATTGCCATCCTCGCTGGATCGACATGCATACGCATTGGGTCAGCACTTTATGGCCAACGTGCCAACGTCGTATGATTCAACGACTCGCCATTCGTGACTTGGCTCTGATGGACCGTACAGAGTTGGAGTTTGGTGCAGGCTTTACTGTCGTTACTGGAGAAACCGGCGCAGGTAAGTCCGTATTGCTTGGAGCACTTTCTTTGCTCGCAGGTAATCGTGCACCCAAAGCGATCGTGCGGAAAGGTGCCGAAGCAGCCGTCGTCGAAGCTGAACTTGAACTCGTCGATGATCCCGCACTCGACGCGCTGTTAAGTGAAATGGACTTACCAGCCTGTGAAGACGGTCGATTATTGTTAAGGCGAACGGTCTCAGCTGAAAAATCTGGTCGGATAACCGTGAATGGTGCTGCCGCTACATTGGCACAGTTGGCTCGTCTTGGGGAGCGCTGGATAGATTTTCATGGCCCAGGCGAACCACAGCGGTTGTTACGTGACTCGGTTCAATTAGAACTACTCGATGCGCAGGCCGGGAGCGCCCATGCCACAGCCTTGGCTGTCTATGCTGAGGCATATGCGCAATGGAGAGGGATTCATCAGCGGATAGAGGCTCTTAAGAATGCCGAACGACTATCCGAAGACGAAGCTGCATTTGTTAGGTCTCAATTAGATAAATTTTCAGGATTAGATTTAACGGATGAAGCGATTACGCTTTTGGAGCGCGACTACGCTGTTGCTTCGCGCGCACAGGAGTTGCTTGAGCTACTTTCGCAAATTGATTCAGGACTTGGCGGTCAAGGTGTCGGCACTATTTTTCCGCGTCTGCTCAAAGCCGGTACAGTAGCTGCGCGTATCGACACAGATTTAGGCGAAGCTGTCCGACGACTTGAATCGTTGATAGCGGAGGCCGATGACCTTCGTTCCGATTTTGCCCGAACCGCGAGCCGTCTTGGTACAGGCGGGGTTCCTGTAGCTCTTGAGCAGCGGATGAATAACTGGCTCGATCTCCGTCGTCGTTATGGACCGGATGCGGCCACTGTGCGCTCGAAGCGAGAGGCATTGATGGCTCGCCTTGCAGGCAGTGAGGGTGCCGAGGCTCAAGTGGACGCGCTCCAGGCTGAGGCTGATGCGGCAGAGAAAATTTTAAAGACCCAGGCAGCAGGGCTCCGTAAAGTGCGTCAAAAGGCGGCGACGAGTTTAGCCGATTCGGTGGCTCGTTTGTTG
>CAJBPJ010000265.1 GCA_903957465.1 uncultured Opitutia bacterium | reverse complement strand
GCCACAATCTTATCGGCGTAGACCTTGCCGACACCACGGACGAGTCCGCTGCCTAAGTATTTACGTATACCGTGTACGGAAGAGGGCAGGCGGGATGTAAATGTTTTAACGCGAAGCTGCGGGCCGTGTTGCGGGTGACGATCCCATGTTCCTGTGAGGTCGATGGTCTCGCCACACTGTAGGCCAGCAAGATTACCTAAGATGATTGTTTTGGTGCCGTTTTCTTCCGAGAGCTCAGCAATCGTAAAACCTTTTTCTTCGTCGAGCCAAAGGATGCGCTCAATCACGCCAGAGAGTGAAATCTCCGGTCCAGAAGGGACCTGTGCGCCGCGCGACATAGCCCCACCTTTAAGAGTGAATGGCTGGGGCGCAACCGTGCACAGCGGGATTCGGCCCGCTGTATTCCTCAGGTGAGCTCTCCTTAGCGAGGCCGGGCGCGAACGAATTCAATACTGTCCCGTACTTGTGGTACGTTGTTGTCCCAGTCATTTTCGTGCTCCACCGAGATGTTGCCGTTAAATCCTTGTTTACGGAGTTCGTCGAGGCAGGCACCCACATCAACGATGCCTTTGCCGGCTACGACAACAGGGGCGTTTCCAGTGGTGGCTTTGTCTTTCAGGTGCACGGAAATAATACGTCCACGCAGGATACGTACGCACTCAATAGGCTTAAGCCCCGATGCAGCCCAATGTCCCAAGTCCGCACATGCTCCGAGTCGAGCATCGCGACTTTCAACAACACCAAGAATATACAGTGGATTCCAAACTTTGTAATTTGGATTCGACATCGACCCTGGGTGTTGGTGAAAGGCGACTTTGATGTCGAATTCTTTGGCGGCGCTTTCCCAATCTGCGACCCGTTCGGCGGACTCTGTAGACACGGCGTAGAGACTAAGCTTTTTGGCAAATTCCATGATTTTGCGCACTTCAGCGGCATCTTTCGCGGCGACGACACCATAGTTGACCGGACGCACGCCCAGACGATTACACTCAGCCAAGAGTTCAGCGATGGCAGCATCCGACATGTTGTGACCTACTTGGATTTTAGATCCAGGTCGTAAAGTTTGACCGGGGTAAAATTCGATGACGTTACCACCGGCTTCTTTGGTCTTCGCTATCGCCTCAAAGGCTGTGAAACGGTTAAATGTGTAAGCTTGGGCGCCGATAAACCATCCGTCTTGGCTAAGCTCGGCGGGGATGGGTGTCGCTTGGGTGAGTGGGAGGAAAATCAGGGCTAAGAGGCATCGCATGGCGTTATGACATTCTTGGCTGAGAACAGTTCCCTTAGCAATGAGCCTTAGGTGACAGTATTCGTCTCTTGGCATCACCGAACTTTTCTGCGGTATGCGCTTTTGGCGGACGATTTGGAATTGGTTTAAGCCGGCTACGCTTTCCTTGGGGGCCAAGGGAGAGGCATTAGCCGCTGGGTATTTTCAAAAGAGAGGGGCTGTATTGCTGGCACAAAATTGGCGTAGTGGTCGGGATGAATTAGACCTCGTTGTGCTCGAGGGGACGGTCGTGGTTTTTGTTGAAGTTAAGACCCGAACGGCCGAGCAGGCTGGGTCCGGCTGGTTTGCCGTCGATCGCCGGAAGCGGCGGGCACTACGTAGAGTTGTCCGTGCTTGGATTCAAAGGGTGGGCGGGGTACCCCACATACGATTTGATGTGGTTGAAGTTCTGGTTTGCCATGGTGTAAAGCCTCGCATTGTCCATCATCTAGGCACGCCACTCTTTTGGCGCCGCCGCCATTAATCTTCATGCCCGATAACGACCGTCATCCATTCCTGGCCGGCCTAAGCAAGCACCGAGGTGCTCCCCCGACGTGTTTGGTTATTTTTGGTGCATCGGGTGATCTCACTGCGCGTAAGTTGTTGCCCGCACTTTACAACCTTGCGGTCGACAATCTTTTGCCGGCGGATTTTGCCTTAATTGGTTTTGGCCGCAAGCCGCTCCCAGATGCTGAGTTTCGGGCAATGGCTGCTCGCGAGATCACTCGATTCACACGTCGGCCTTTTAACCCAGATATTTGGCGTCGGATTGAAGCCGCGACTTACTATCAAGCAGGTGAGTATGACGATCCTGCGGCGTTCACGGCACTTGCCAATCGCATCACCGAAATTGAAAAGGCTGCGGGCACATCTCTGCAGCTCGTTAGCTACATCTCAACGCCGCCGACAGTCTTTGAATCCATCGTCGAGAATCATGGTCGCTGTGGTTTAGCTGCACGCGGACTCGGTACGCCGACGGAGAGTAAGGTCATTATCGAAAAACCATTTGGTCGCGACCTCGCTTCGGCTGTGCAGCTCAATGCAACCATCGCCCGTAATTTCCGTGAGAGCCAAGTTTTCCGAATCGACCACTATCTCGGCAAGGAAACCGTTCAGGACTTACTTGTTCTTCGCTTTGCCAATCCGATCCTTGAGCCACTTTGGAACCGTCGTCATGTTGACCATGTACAAATCACCGTTGCCGAGGAGCTTGGGGTAGGGTCACGCGGCGGTTACTATGAGCACTCGGGTGCAACCCGCGATATGTTGCAAAACCACACGATGCAGCTCCTTGCCTTAACGGCGATGGATGCGCCCGCGTCTTTAAATGCGGAGCATATCCGCGATCAAAAAGTACGTCTTTTGGAGTCTATCCGTTCCTTGCAATTGGGCAAAGGCGGAGATGCCGTGCGGGCACAGTATGCCGAAGGCTTATCAGGTGGTGAACCCGTCACGGGATATTTAGCTGAAAAGGATATTTCGGCGACGTCGGCCACGGAGACATTTTGCGCTTTACGTCTCTCGATTGAAAATGACCGATGGTCGGGCGTTCCTTTTTACCTTCGTTCAGGTAAGCGCATGGCCCGACGCGTTTCCGAAATTTCTATACAGTTTAAGCAACCGGTTGATGGTTTATTTGCTGCCGATAGTCGTTACGACATCGCCCCGAATCGCTTGGTAATTCAAATTCAACCCGACGAAGGTTCTACCTTAATCCTGAATTCCAAAGTTCCAGGCTTGGAGCCACGTACTCAGCCTGTGCGGTTAAGTTTCCGTTATGCAGCAACGTACGGATCAGATACGCCCGAAGCCTATGAGCGATTAATCCTCGATGGTATCGTCGGCGACCGCACGCTATTCATTCGCGGTGATGAGACGGAAGCATCGTGGCGATTGTTTACACCTCTCTTGCAGTCATGGGCTGCCGCAGGTCGCGCAGGCCTCGAGACCTATCCTGCGGGCTCTTGGGGGCCAGCTGCGGGGGATGCGTTGTTAGCTCCGCATGGTCACGCTTGGCGTAACGCCGGCCGCTGATCCCTATGGCCTCTGACATTCTTGCCGCCTTGCCTGGTTCTCCTGTACGGGTGAACGAAGCGCTGGGTGCGTTGGCTCATGCTTGGGCGGCTGAAGGCGAACAAGCGGTACGTGCATCGCAAATGAATTTAGTGTTAATGCTCGGCGAGAAGGTTGGGCCTGAAGAAGCTGCCGCGCTGTTCGAACAAGCTCAGTCTTTTGCACGACGTTATCCCTGTCGCTTGGTCGTGCTGGCACAGCGTCCAGCTGCCCAAGATACATTGCCTCCGGAGGCCAAAGCGCACGTCGCCTGCTTCCTTGATTTTAGTCGTCGTGATAAACGTTGCTGCGAGGCGCTTCTCCTCGCTCATGGCTCGCATACATTACAACTGCAGTCGCTTGTTTCGACATGGCTTGAAGCCGACCTTCCGGCCTACCTTTGGTGTCACAAGGTCGACGGTGCCTTGTTGAATCCCTGGTTGGCATTGGCTCCGCGCTTCACGCGTGTCGTCGCAGACCGCTCGATTGAAGGTGATAACTTCTTTGATTTAAAGTGGCCGCGTACAGAATCGGTGCGCGACCTTTCGGTTGCCCGCTGTTTGCCAGTCCGCCAAGCCCTTGGACAATTTTTAAGCAGCCACAGTCCTGCCGACCTTGTACGTGGCTTAAAAAATGTCACCGTTTCCCATGGTAGCGGGTTTCGTGGTGAAGCGCTCGGTTTGATTGCGTGGATGGAAAAAAGCCTGCGCGCCTGTGCAACTGTCGCAACGTTGCCACTGACAGCTAAATTTACGGTGACGAATACGTGTAAGGAAAATTCCTGCATCGCCGTCGAATGGATGTACGACAATGGAAACCATTTCGCCTGGGAGCATGCCGAGCATGGCACTCGAGCTTCGGTCGCACTCGATTACGCAACATCTCACCAAGCTTTCGCTTTGGCAGTCCCTTTCCTTAGTCCAGAGATCGCCTTGGGTGAGGCACTCTTTTTCTAAGAACCTTAGGCTAGCCGCAGCCATGTTGCGAGAGCGGCAAATGCTTTCGCTCGGTGGCTTAGTTCGTCTTTGGTCGCCGCAGGGAGTTCGCCAAAGGTTTGGGTATACCCAGCGGGTACGAAAAGGTTATCATAACCAAAGCCGCCCGATCCGTGCTCTGCCTCGAGGATAGAGCCTTCGCAGTGTCCTGTGAACTCAGCTTCTTCGTGGTTAGGTCCAAGTAATACAAGGTGGCAGGTAAAGCGTGCGGTGCGTCGCGCGGAAGGCACTCCCGTGAGCGCGCTGAGAAGTTTCTTCCGGTTCTCTGCGTCCGTCGCTTGCGGGCCTGCGTAGATTGCGGAGTCGACCCCAGGGGCGCCGCCAAGGGCGTCGCAGGATAGTCCACTGTCATCGGCTAGCACCCAGGTGTCTGGTGGCGCGAGCAGTTTGAGTGCGTTGGCTTTAAGTCGGGCGTTACCTGAAAATGTACCCGAAATTTCATCAACCATTGGCATGCCGCCAACACTGCGTGCGCTGGCAACTTCGCAGGGCAAACCAGCTTGAGTAAACATCCGAGCGAATTCTTCGGCTTTGTGGGCATTGCCCGTGGCAAGGATAAGCCGTTTCATCGTTCGAGATTAAAGCGAATAGGATGAAGCCTAAAGCAACATTTTTGAGGATTTCGGTAACCGAACTTAGACTTTAGTCTTTTCGAGTGTCTTTGCCCTTTCACCTTTGCGTATTCCCTATTTGAATAGCCAGAACGTGTCTATTCGTTGTCTCATCACGGCTGGCCCGACTCGAGAGTTCCTCGATCCGGTGAGATTTCTTAGCAATCCTTCCACGGGTAAGATGGGTTTTGCGATTGCTGCGGCTGCGGTTGAGTTTGGTTGGACAGTAGATTTAGTGGCTGGCCCTGTGGCCTTGCCTGAGCCCAAGGGCGCTCTGCTATATCCAGTCGTAACGGCCGAGGAGATGTACCGGCAAGTTGAAGCCCTTTTTGGCCCAGCCGATGTATTCATCGCGACTGCAGCCGTCAGTGACTGGCGTCCCAAAAAACGCTTAGCGCAAAAACTGAAAAGAGATACGGGTGTACTCACCCTAGAGCTGGAAACCTGCCCAGACATTTTAGCGGGTATGGCAGCACAGAAGCGCGATAACCAACTACTGGTAGGTTTTGCTGCGGAGACGGAGAAGGTTGAGGAACACGCCCGTCGGAAACTTGAATCCAAGGGCATTGATTGGATTGCGGCGAATTCCGTGGCAGGTCTTGGCGGGGCGTTTGGATCGGAAACCAATACACTCACTCTCTTAGGACGTGATGGGACGCGTGAAGTCATCGGTCCGGCTCTTAAGGTAGATGTTGCCCGTAAACTTATCCAATCTCTCGCTCAGAGAATCTCTACACGATGAATCCACGTCGTCGACAGGGTCGGTTTGATCGCTTGCTTGGTCGAGCCGATGACCTTGACCCTAAGAACCTAGCTATTCTTGCACGCAGGCTCGATCGCGAGCGTAACTTAATGGAGACGGTTTTGGACACCTTGCGCGAGGGTGTGTTGGTTTTGGAGTCCGATGGCCGTGTAGCTTACGCCAATGCGGCGGCAGCGGCTCTGGTTGGGATATCTGCAGAAGCCTTAGCTGCGGGTGAAGCCGTTCGCTTCCCCCCGGATCTCGCCAGCACCCTTGAGTTAACAGATGGCACCACGGCCCAGACGCGCGAGATGGAGGTCAATTATCCTGAAACACGTATCTTGCGTGTGCACCTTTCGCTGGTTGAAGGCCCTTCGGCAGGCTCATCTTTACGCGTAGCGGTGATTGCAGATGTTTCGGCTGAGCGCGTGCAAACAGAGGATCGTGTCGAGAGTGAGCGTATTGATTCGATTATGAATTTAGCAGCTGGGGTGGCCCATGAAATTGGTAATCCGCTCAATGCGATTGGTATTCATCTCCAACTTTTGCGTCGTCGTCTCGCGGACCTTGGTTCGGCCGGAACAAAGGTAGATGAATCCATCGACATTGTTGAATCTGAGGTGCGTCGACTCGATGGAATCGTTCGTAACTTTTTGGGCGCAGTCCGTCCTGCTGTACCTGATTTAGCTGACACCCAGCTTTTAGAAGTTGTCGCAGGAGCGCTGGCATTACTGAAAGACCAGATGGCAGAGCTTGGCGTCCGTGCCGTGGTTGAAGTCTCTGATGAACTTCCCGTGGTATTAGCTGATCATGGTCAGGTTAAGCAGGCCTTGTTTAATGTTATTAAGAATGCCCTGGAAGCCATGGACCGAGGCGGGCAAATCACCGTGCGTGCGCGGTCCGACGATGAATGGGTAGTCTTGGAAGTTGCCGATACAGGTGTGGGCATTTCTGCAGATAAGCTCACGAGGGTTTTTGATGCTTACTATACGACAAAGGCCGATGGTAATGGCCTCGGCTTGTTGATTGTCTTACGAATTTTACGGGCACATGGCGGACGGGTGGATGTCGCTAGTGCAGCTGGAAAGGGCACGACGGTCACTTTGCGTTTCCCGCAAAAACATCGCCGGGTGCGTCTTTTGCCTCCCCAAGCATAATTTTAGGAACTTGTTCCTGAGAAGGGTGTTCATTAAAGTTACACCTATGCGATTCACTGTATTCCTTTCTTTGGTTAGTGTTTTGGTTAATGCCGCAGACGCCGTGCAGCCTCTGCCACTTGAGTTGCCTAAGCCTGCAGTGGCGGGAACGCCTAAGCCGATTAAAGTTAGCAACCTGGAGCCAGTCCGTGTCGGTCCTCGCGTGCTACCAACGGTGCCTGTTGGAGCCAAAAATCTCGCATTGGGAAAGGCAGTCACAACCAGCGCGCGCGATACTGCCTCCGGTGACATTTCTTATGTGACCGACGGTGATAAGGCCGGTGATGAAGGATTCGAAGTCGAATTGCCGCGCGGTATCCAGTGGGCACAGATTGATTTGGGCGCATCCGCTACAATTGATGCAGTCGCAATTTGGCACTTCCACCGTGAACGCCGCGTTTACCTTGCGGTGGCTGTTCAGGTTTCAGACGACGCCACCTTTAAATCCGGCGTGACGACGATTTTTAATAATGATGACGGGGACAAACTCGGCTTTGGTAAAGGAACCGATCTCTGCTACATTGAGAGCCATGAGGGCAAAGTTATTGCCGCCAAAGGCGTCAAAGGGCGTTACGTCCGTCTTTACTCAAACGGTAATTCCTCGACGCCATCGAACGATTACGTCGAAGTCGAAGTTTGGGGTGTGCCTGTAAAGTAAGCCTTAGCGGGTTAACTTTAGCACTTTGCCTGAGCTCATATTACAAATGAGCAGCTCGCCGTCGGCTGGATTTGTACCGAAGCTGACAACGCTATTTGACTCTTTGGCGATGGTCGTAAACGAGTTAGCGCGCCGAGGGTTGACCGAAAAGATACGTCCACTGGCGAAGTCTCCAAAGATATAAGAACCTGTAAGTTCTGGCAGGGCTTTGCCTCGATAGATGACGCCCCCCGTCACAGAGCTACCTAATTTATGTTCGTAGTCACAGAGTGGCTCGGTGAGTCCTGAGATGGGTGTGGCCTTACCAAACGCCTTTCGCCCCTCACGCACAGGCCATCCGTAGTCTTTGCCGGCTTCAAGCACATCGACTTCTTCGATGAGGTTTTGCCCAACATCACCTGTCATCCAG
>CAJBPJ010000264.1 GCA_903957465.1 uncultured Opitutia bacterium | reverse complement strand
CCGCTACGCGACCACTCGTAGTGGCAAGTATGTTTGGTAATACGACTGCTTGTGTGACGACCGCGCGTGCCGTGCTCGAACAAGCAGGCTATGAAGTTTTAGTCTTTGCTGCGACTGGCGCTGGTGGACGGAGTATGGAAGCAGTCATTGAGAGTGGAATTGTTTCCGGTGTACTAGACCTCACGACCACTGAATGGGCCGATGAGCTCGTCGGCGGGGTGCTCAACGCGGGCCCAACACGTATGGATGCTGCCGTTAAGGCGCGCATCCCCGTTGTGGTCGCTCCTGGGTGTCTCGATATGGTTAATTTTGGCGAGAAGGCTTCTGTGCCCGCTAAATTCTCCAAACGTACTTTCTACATTCATAATCCGCATGTGACTTTAATGCGGACGACACCTTCGGAGTGTGCTGAGCTCGGAGCGATTCTCGCGAAGAAGGTTAACGCATACACGGTACCATCAGCCGTGATGATACCGCGCAAGGCCATCAGTGTGATTAGCGCTCCAGGTAAGGCGTTTCATGACGCCACTGCGGATACGGCACTTTTTGATGCCCTCCGTCAGGGCAGCAAAGTGCCGGTGCATGAGTTTGACTGCGAAATCAACGACCCCGTATTCGCAACGGCTTGTGCGAATACGTTAATCGAACTGATGCGTGGGCAGAAAGCTTAAGGCAATTCAGCGTTCGCTGTCATCCGCTTCGTCTCGGTCGCCATTGTCAGTTCTGATGCGAGCACCTTGAGCATTGTAGATGTTCTGGCCATCACGTGGGATGACCACGAGTGCACTACCTTTATCTTCTTGTCGTTGATTCTTCTTTGGGTCGACAGCTTGGATACGAATGCATGTGCCATTCGATTCTACTTTAATGGGTAGCCCTTCGGCATCTTGGAGAATCACGAGACGTTCTTTGCTGAAATCTGGCATGGGATCGACAATCGCAGCGTCTTTGGCCTTACGCACGTTATGCGCAAATCCTTTTGAGGTTAGCACGACCTCGTCTCGCCAAGATCCTGACGACTGCCAGCCAGTCAGCGTACGCCAGCCTGTGATTTCTTTAAACGGTGTAGTGTCGGCATCGATGGAGACGAGACCTGCTTTGCCATTCGGTAGCACAGCAATTGTGACCTTGAGGAGTCCGGTGTTGCGCAACTTTTCCCACGCTGCGCCTTTGCCTTCTTCGACGTAGTAAGCTTCAATGCCGAAGCGAAGTTCATTCCCCCCTCTCCAGCGATAGCCAGTGAGTCCTTGTAAATAAAGTCCTTCGCTCGGGCGTACGAGGGTCGGTTTCCCGCCAGTCCATTCACCATTGGTCTTTTTCACTAACGGAACGAATACGGTGGTATCCTTGGGTAGCCATTTGCGTGTGTCTTCGTCTGCGTCGTTAGGTGCCCCCAATTGTGCAGATAATAGTTTCGCGTCTTTATCTGATATTCGAGCGAAGTCGTAACCGAGGATAACGTATTCACCCTTTAACATATCGCGCGGGTCGACGGGTTCTGCGCGCACCACGATGCGTTCGCCATGTCGGAGTGGTTGCAGATGATTCCATACCATATAGCCGATAACGGCTACCTGGGCGACGCATGCTGCGACGAGCAGTCGTCGAGATAATGGACGCACCTTGTCTGCCAATGTTTCAACCCATGCTGGATGGAAGTCCGCCATCCTCTCAGCAACAGGTTTTTCGGCAAGTGAACGCCAGAGGCGTGCTAAGAAGAAGAGACCTGCGCTGATGACAGCAAAGAACGCTGCCATACCCAGCATCCCAATTTCCTTTTCGATATCGGTGTAGCGCACAATCAACCAAACAATAAAGACAAGGCTACCGTAGACATAAGGGCGTAGTCGGCCTTCTGCTAAGCCCAGTCGCATTTGCGCAATCGCGAGAGCCAGGGTTAAGAGGTTAGCTGCGACGACGCAGAGCGTTACAACCAAGGCGCTGCTATTGCCGAGTTCGCGTAGCACAAAGAGACTGCCAATGCTGGCGGCGAGAATAGCGCCAAGTTTGCCATGGCTGTCACGGGCTTTAAAGACGCCCCAGCCGATGATAAGCGCGCCGATGGCAGTGAGAATCGGTGTGTACGTCCAGAAGTTTGAATTAAATGATTCTGAGGGGTGTCCGAGTGCGATACACAAGATGGTCGCAGTGACAACGCCGACGACGCGCCAGCCGCGTGAGCGCGGGTCACCGGGTTGGTGTAATGCGGCGATCGCCAGCGGTGCGACGAGCAAGATGGGGTTGAAGTCCTTCGAGCTGTTACCCATGGCAACGAGTGCCAAGAGCGGCCAGCATAAGGCGACTACGCCAATGATGATTGGCCGTGAGCGGCGATAGCCAGCAATCGCTGATGGGGTGAGTAGGAGTGCGTAAAAGATAACTTCGAGTTCATTCCCGGTGCGCCACCACTGCATTTGGTTTTCGGACACAAACCAGATCGAGGCTAAACCAATGACCAGCAAGTGTAGCAATGTGTAGTCGAGCAGGAGTGCGAAGGGTAGTACGCCGAGGCACCAAGCTAGGTAGGCGTCGGGTTGGTGTGCATCGAGGTGGAAAATTTGTCCGGTTAGACCGATGGCGGCACCGTAGAGTAGGCAGCTCGCAAATAGACCAAGGGCTGCACCTTGGGGCCGACTTCGCAAAAGGTAACTTACGCCGATACCTTGAACTGCAACTAGTACGGATATGACAGTTGCCATCCGCCCACTGCGTGAAAGGTCGTCCCAATTATGACTGATAACCAGAACGACCGCTGCGAAGAGCACAAGTACCGCGAGTGCGCGCAGGGCAAACGTCAATCGACCTGAACCCGCTTCTTCGGCTGGGTAACGCGCGAGGATGCGTTCGCGTTGAGCTTCGCCGATTAAACCTTCGCGAGCCCAGACAGTTGTTTCTTCGTTCAGCCAAGTACGTATGCGTTCGGGGAGCGACATACGGTGTAGTGTGTCGGAAGTGGAAAAAGGGGAAAGGGTAAAGGGAATGAAGGGCTGACCAGCTAAACGGCTAAACAGCTGAACAGATTGTTAAATGAACCTATGGGTAGAATTTGCCTGAAAGTTGGTCAGCTTTTGTTCTGGCACGAAAAAGCCCCGGCTTTCGGCCGGGGCTTGGTTTCGTTGTGGAACTGGCGCGTTAAGCGACCGTGACGTCTTTGCAGAGATAGACGTCTTGGATGGTGTGGAGGAGTTTCGCGCCTTCTTCAATCGGACGTTGGAATGCCTTACGTCCGGAGATGAGGCCTTGGCCGCCAGCACGCTTATTGATGACAGCAGTTTTGACAGCTTCAGCGAAGTCGTTGCTGCCCGAAGGGCCGCCCGAATTAATTAAACCGATGCGACCCATGTAGCAGTTGGCTACTTGGTAGCGGGTAAGGTCGATCGGGTGATCGGAGCTGAGTTCGGTGTACATACGTTTGTCGATCTTGCCGTACGACGACTCCGTTTGCTGGATGGCGAGGTAGCCACCGTTATTCTCGGGAAGTTTCTGTTTGATGATGTCGGCCTGGATGGTGACGCCGAGATGGTTGGCTTGGCCGGTGAGGTCAGCGGAGACGTGGTAGTCTTTATCTTTCTTGAAGGCACTGTTGCGGGTGTAGCACCAGAGGACGGTGGCCATACCAAGTTCGTGTGCCATCGCGAAGGCTTGGGAGACTTCGATGATTTGACGGTTCGATTCTTCGGATCCGAAGTAGATGGTCGCACCGACAGCCGCACAGCCCATGTCTGCGGCTTGCTTGATGGTACCGTACATAACTTGATCGCCGACGTTCGGGTAGGTGAGAAGTTGGTTATGGTTAATCTTCACCATCAAGGGAATTTTGTGGGCATAGCGACGGGAGACGCTGCCAAGTACGCCGAAGGTGGAGCAGACCGCATTACAACCGCCCTCGATGGCGAGCTTCACGATATTTTCGCCGTCGAAGTAAATTGGATTCTTAGCAAACGAAGCGCCAGCGGAGTGTTCGATGCCTTGGTCGACGGGTAGGATGGAAACATACCCAGTGCCCGCGAGACGTCCTGAACCGTAGAGGCGTTGAAGGTTGGCCAAGACGCGATTGTTGCGGTCAGAAGGTGCGAAAGCGTGCTCAACCCAGTTGCCGTGGGGCACGTGGATCTGCTCTTTGCTGATCTTCGGGTTCTTAAACCCGAGGAGGCTGTCTGCCTCGGCGCCGAGGAGCTTTTGGATGTCGCTGTAGGATGTGCTCATGTGTGTGGAAAGTGTTCCCCTTATCCAAGGGCTGCTGCCCCTCTCTCATCAAGCGGAGAATGCAGTTTTAGGGCTAGATTTGCCAATCTTCGTGCCTAGAGGCTGCAGAACGCGGTAAGTCGGGGTGGGGCGCGGTTAGAATTTTGAGAACCGCTTCACCGTCCCCAGAGAGTTTTCGTGCCTGTCGAACCGCTTCCGCAAGCGATGCGGTAGGGTTGGTTGGGTCATCGGGGAGGACATTTTCGCGTCCGATAGTCTCGATTAGGCCTGCGCCTTCGAGGACGCGCTGTGTCTCTGGGGTTACTTCGCAAAGGATAAGGTGACGTCCCCCTTTACGGAGAATTTCTGCGACGTCTCTTAGTAAGAGTACGCCATTAGCGTCGAGGTGCTCGGCTTCGCGGAACTTAAGTACGAGTACGCGCAGGTTGGAATCTGACGACGCACGGCGTAGGTGCTCGTGGAAAGCTTGCGTCGCGCCAAAGTGTAAACTGCCAGCGACATGTAAGATGCAAATACTTGAACTTGGGAGATTGGCTTCCCGGCGACGTACTTCGCCGCTTTCTGAAAAGATATACTCAACAACTTGAGGCGACGCCGTTTGCTTGAGGTAGAAAGCAATCGCTACGGCAGTGCCGAGGAAGATGGCGATGTCGAGCGGTGCAATCAGCGCGGTTATCAAGGTAACCAAGAAGGTAACGCGATCTTGGGTGCTCGAGCGTAAAATCAGTCGGACTACCGGAAGATTTGCGAGTTCACGTTCCGCAGCGATGACGAGAATGGCCAGCGATGCTAGGGGGATTTTAGCAACGATACCGCTGGCGGCGAAGCCAACGCCAAGGATAAGTATACCGGTGGAGATTGATGCGAATCCGCTGCGTGCCCCGGCGTTAATATTGATGGCTGAGCGGCTGACGGAACCAGAGGCGGGCATGCCAGAGCAGGCTCCACAGGCAAGGTTTGCCGCCCCAATTCCCAGGATCTCTTGGTGGATATCTGCGGGTTGGCCGGTTTTTAAAGCAGAGGCCCGGGCGTTAGCGGTACTCTCGATGACAATGAGCACCGCCAGTGCGAGTGCCGGTGAAAAGAGAATCGAAAATGTGTGGAAGGAAAAGTCAGGTGAAAGATTCGGCGTCCAGCGGGCACCGTCGCCTACATAGGTGAAGAGACCCTGCCGAGGGGCATGTCCTTGCGATAAGGAAACATTCTCTGCAATCATCGCAAAAAACGACGCAGTGGCGATGGCCGCTAAGATAGCTGGCCCAGTGTCTTTAGTGCGCCGTACCAAAATAAAGACACAGAGCGTGGCAACGGCCACGAGCATATTGGAATTCAGTAAATCGCGACCTGCGGTGGCGATACGCCAAAAGACTTCGATGGGTGTAGCGGTGGCATCCACGGAAACTCCCAGGGCAACTGGAAGCTGCATGGCGGTAATACGAATAGCCGCTGCAGCAATGTATGCTGCAATCACTGTGCGCGGAATAAAATCTGCGAAGCCGCCCAAGCGTAACCAAGAGGTTAGTAGCAGAAATAGACCCGTCATCAGCAGGAGTGCCGGTAACAGTGCCACGCGCATTTCTGGCTGGGTGGCGCCCATTGCGGTAAATGCGCCGACGAGTAAGGCGGCCGATGCATTGGTCGGTCCACTTGAGAGTAACGGCGAGCCTGCCAGCATGGGTGCCACAATCGCTGCAACACCACTCGTTAAGATTCCACACCAGACGGGTAGTCCTGCCTTCGTTGAGAAGGCGAGTGCCATGGGGAATGCGAGTAGGGCGACAGTCAGGCCTGCAGTGAAATCGGATTTCAGTGAAACGCTGTCCGCAGTGCGAAAGGCGTCTCGCAGCGGAAAGACTCGCAGACGTGGTAAAGCACGGAGCCAATCCAGTGTCTGCCGAATGGCAGAACCTTCATTGGACGTAGGTGATTTCACTTAGCCAATGGAGAGACACTCAGACCGCTTATCAACCGATTTCCTCTAAGATTTATCGAGTTGATCGATGAGGGCGAACTGTAGAAGGCCAAAGCAATCATAACAGGCCAAGGCGTGGCGCTGCTCGGAAGGGATTTTAGAGGTCAGTTTAGCCAAGGCTTCTTCGCTCTCAAGTGCGCTGTCGGGTATATCGGGAAAAACGGATTCACGCAGAGTGATTCGGATAGAAGAAAGTGCGCGGACGATGGCCCAAGCGGCTTCCTCGTTCTGGATTTCGATGACGGCTGGATTGCCTTTTGCCCGCGAGATACTTTCGGCAAGAAGGGTGCATTCTTCTGCGGCACTTTCTCCCAGTACATCTGCCCAAGTCTTTATGAATTCAGCATCGTCTTGCGGAACGTTTGCACGGTTCACGGCCGAACGGCTAGCAGCCGGGCCCGCAAGCTTGAGTAACTCAGTAAGAATTCCCCGAGCCTCCGGCGTCATTGCGAGGCGAAGTTTAGGCACCGGTTTCGAGCGATGCACGTAAGTGCCACTGTTGCAGTTGGAGTACGAGACTTTCGGCGCGTTCGCGACCACCCGTCCAAACAATGGAGCGACCCTCGTGGTGCACTTCGAGCATTAAGCGTTCAGCTTCTGGACGTTTGACTTGGAGTACGCGGATGAAACACGCAGTGACATAATTCATTGTGTTAACGGGATCATTAGCCACGACCACGCACCAACGCGTCTCGAGCTTCGTGCGCGTCGAGGATTTAGGTTTCGGGTTGGCTTTAGTCTTTGCCACAGTGAATCACGAAGAACTTACACTTTGAGCGAACCGGCGCAAGTCACTGATGAATTTTCGGAGTTTTTTCAGGGCCGTCCGAGTATTATTGGCTGCTGCTAACTGCTCAATTTTCTCTGCACGCTGGGTCCAGCTCCGTAAGCCCGCCATAGCCAAGGCTCCGCGCAAAGCATGCACAGCGGACGCAATCACCTCCGCCTGCCCCGTTTGATAGGCCTTTTCCAATAAAACGCCTTCTTGGCTTAATCTTTTTAATAAAAGGACACAGGCACGTTGTTGGTCGGCATGATTTTCTTCAGCCTCTTGTATAATTTGTTCTAAGGTTTCGATTAAGTGGAGTGGGTGGTATGGCTTCGTCAGTTGGGTGGCGAATCCAGCACGTCGACAGCGCTCCTTTAGTGAAGGGCTTTGGCTACCGCTGAGTGCAACGAGGGGGAGGTGTGGCTTTTGTCTCTGCAAGTTACGGGCAAGGGTAAGTCCGCTCATGTCAGGGAGCCCAATATCTATAAGTGTGACATCATAGCGTTGGGTTTTGAGCCGAATAAGTGCCGCCCGTGCGGTTGGTACAACATCCACTCGGTGTCCGTTGCGCTGGAGAAATGCCGCGATGATTTCTTGGTTAACAATGTGATCTTCAACTAAAAGTACGTGTCGTGAGACAATTTTTGTACGTCGGTTTTTCGCGTTAGGGTTACCGATGGCCTCAAATAAATTTCGGGCAGTTAGGGGCTTGGTGACTGCGGTATGTCGAGAAAGGTTCCAGCTGAGATTTCGAATCAGGATGGTGTCGTTGCTGAGTTGGGGGATGACGGTGCTTCCGTTTGGGATATCTATAAATAGCAGGGGTTGCTGCCCTGTCTGTTGCCGGATTTTTTTAATGGCACCTCCGACGAGTCTTAAATCGGTTTCGCTACAGGGTGCGCCCCAATCAGAGAGCATTTGTGAGAGCCAGCGGCGTTGGGGCGCGAGTCCTCCGATGATGAGGCAGGGCCGGGTGAAAGAGGGGAATATCTTTTCAAAAGGTGCCGTTGGTAGTGTTAGTTCGATCCCGAAGGTGCTTCCATGGCCTAAACGGCTCTTCAGGGTTAACTCTCCGCTCAGTGAACGAGTTATTTTTTGGACGATAGCAAGTCCGAGGCCCGATCCTACCACCTGACTTTTTTTACCTGCGGCTAGTTGTACAAACGGTTGAAAAATCTGTTTCTGATGGGCGTGGCTTATGCCAATCCCCGTGTCGGTGACTTCAAGGTGCAGCTGTGCAATCGAGCCGATACGTTTTCCTTCAAGGGAAACAACGATGTGGCCGTGTTTCGTAAATTTTATGGCGTTGGTAATGAGGTTTGTAACCAGTTGGCGGAAGCCTGAAGCGTCGCCGTGCACATTGCCGACTGTGAATGAATTCGTCGTGCAGATAAGTTCGATTCCCTGGACTTCGGCGGAAGGACTTAACATTGCAGCAACGTCCTCAGTGAGTTCTGCAGGGTTAAAGCTACTGGTTGAACTAAGCGACTTCTTCTTGGGATGATTCGCAGCTAATAGATTATTCACGACTGTTAGTAGTGCTTTGCCGCCGCTCTCGATCCTACGCGCAATTTCTCTTTGTTTTTCGGGCGGGTTGTTTTCTTTAAGTAATGCGGCTAAACCCAGGATGCCGTTTAAATGGTTGCGCACTTCATGGCTAAAGTGTGCCAACCCTACCCAGTGATGTTGTCTAACTGGATGGTGCGACCTCGGGGGCATGGAGTCGTTCTGCTTCAAACGTAGTGGATTGTCTACGGAACCCCTTCCTTAAGTATAAGACCTTATTTCTTAGGCTTGCGTCGCTCCGGCTTGGTGTATCCTGCATCTCATTATGAAGTTCACCATCGGATTCCTTGTCTTGCCATTAGCGTTGTTGGCAGGTCCTTTTCGCGGCACAGATTTAACTGCCGACGCCAAATGGTTCATGCATGTTGATTACGATGCGGCTCGTAACTCAGTTGTCGGTAATAAGGTCTTAGGTATTACGGATGATCGGACGTGTCCTGTGCCAGCAATCAAAGCTTTTACGGAGGCAGTAGGCTTTGACGGCCGTCGCGACTTACTATCATTTACGGCTTATGGCACGGGCGCTGAGCGCCAAGCGGTCGCCATTATTCGCCACCGCGGTAATAATTTAAAGGTAGGCGAGTACTTGAAGTCGAAGGGCGCGGAGCCGGATGTTGTCGACGGTGTACCGGTTCTTGGCTTTGCCTGCGACCCAATGCAATGTCGTCTGACGGTTGCTTTCCCTTCTGCGGGTGTTGTTGTTTTAGCAATGAGTACAGCCGATGTTTCTAAAACCTGTGCAGCGCTCGACAACGCCGCCGTGGTTGCAAGCATTCCTCAAGAAGTCAGCGCAGTCGCCGGTGTGGCCCCGTTGTTTTTGATGGGTGCAGATGTGCAGGCGTGCCGCGTCGCAAATCCGCGTGCGGGGCGCATGGCCGCTCAGTTAAATTCGATGGGGATGGCTTTGTCTGAGTCCAGTGGTGTTTTGTCTCTGAATGCTAAGATGACGATGGCGGACGCAGCGGCTGCCCAGGCAGCTGTGCAAATGGTTGAAGGTGCCAAAGCATTTATGGGTTCACGCGGTGAAAACTTCGCCACGTGGATGGAGAGTCTCTCGGCGACAACTTCTGGATCTGGCATGACGTTAAGCTGGTCGGCGCAATCGAGTGCACTCGTGGTCGAGCTCGATAAGGCTCGCGAGCGGATGCAGGAATGGAAAAAGAAACGAGCGGGCTCCTGTCCTGTTACGGGCAAATAAGTTTTCCCGAGCGTTTAAGCAAAAGGCCGACTCAAAGAGTCGGCCTTTTTGTATTCCGTGGTGCTCAGGAAGGGACTTGAACCCTTACGCCTCATCGGCACTAGAACCTGAATCTAGCGTGTCTGCCATTCCACCACCTGAGCGATCCGTCGGAGATTTGAGAAAAGGTTAGCGTGCGAGCGTGTCAAGGCTTCGGCTCTGCGAGTTGAAGTTGGAGGTAAACGCAGTCGAGTTGCTGACCAAATTTTTTACCAGCGGCATGGATGCGTCCGACCTCTTTAAAACCCAGCGCATGGTGCAGGCCGAGGCTGGCGGGTTGATCGCCGGATATGCGTGCAATAACGGATTGGTATTTTAACAACTGCGCTTGATCCACCAGGGCGGTGAGCATTTGTCGCCCGAGTCCTTTGCCCTGATGCTTTGCGTGTACAAAAATAGAATCTTCAACGGTCGGGTGCCAACCTGAGCGTAAGCTGTAGGCGGATAGGGCCCCCCAGGCCACGACTTCGCCCTCGACTTCGGCTACGAGAAGTGGGTGTCTCGGGTTTCGACGTTCGAGTGCTTTGGTTGAAAGGAGTTCTTTTTCGTGTTCTTCCCACGTGCAGGTGCAGGTTTCGACGTAATGCCCGTAAATGCGGTTAATCGCAGGAATGTCCTTGGCCAGGGCGGCTCGGATAAGGGCGGGCATGAAGATAGGGATAGGCTGTGGGGGCGGGGGAGGGAAGGGGAATACGAATTTCTGTTGGATTGTCCGTTGACATTATCCTGAGAGACCGCTTTTTAGGCCGACCTGCCGTTGGTTATGGCAGCCCTACACGACCATGAAAGTCTCCTCCTCCCTCAAGTCGCTCAAGCGCCGCCACCCTGATTGTCAGGTTGTTCGTCGTAAGGGCCGCGTTTACGTCATTAACAAAACCAACCCGCGCTACAAGGCGCGCCAAGGTTAATCCCCTTACTTCACGACTATGAAGAAAGAAGGACATCCCGAGTACCATCCAGTGGTATTCATCGACGTGTCGACCGGACACGAGTACCCGACCCATTCGACCCTGCGATCGAAAGAGACCAAAGTCATTGGTGGTGTTGAGCACTTTGTTATCCGTCGCGAAGTGACAGCTGCTTCGCACCCTGCATACACGGGCGAGAAGCGCTTCGTCGACACCGCAGGCCGCGTGGACAAGTTCAACAAGAAGTTCACGGCTCGTCGGTAAATCGACAATTAGTTAACCTAGTTGGTCAAAACCCGCTTTTAAGCGGGTTTTTTGTACTTCAAGCCAATGATACCGGCTTATTCACACTAAACTAAGATAATACAGGGTCATGATTTAAAGTGGACTTTCGAGCCTTAATCAGGGATTTGCTTTGAGTTGGGGCTTAAATATGCCGTTTTAGGCTACTAATTAGAGTTAAAAGGGCTTGCTTCGTGGCTACTTATTCACAAAAAAACACTCCGCTATGAAACATACCCTCCCTGTCCTAACCCTCACTGCCCTCGCTGCAGCTGCGTCCGCTCAGGTCGCTCCTGCTGCTAAGCAATCACTCTCGTACAACCGCGTTGTCGCCTCCTGGGTAAACCAGAGCACAACTGAGTTCAGCGGCATGTCGGTTTTTGCTCAGGCAAAAATTGGCGGTGGTCTCTACGTCACAGCCCGAACGCTTGATCTCGAAGAAGGCGTCTTTGACGACAGTTCCGCTGTCCTTGGCTTCGCTTACTCCCTTCCCGCTGTCCTCGGTGTGGCTACAGATCTGAATCTTGAAGTTGGTTACAAGACTCTTGGCGCCGGCTTCCGCAGTTTAATTGGTGGCGGACTGGAAGTTGGTCTTAGTTACGCTCACACCGGTAATGGATCGGCTGCAGGACCATTTGCAGCTGGCAATCCTTACCTCGGTGCCGACACTCTGACTCTGTCAGCTAGCTACAACCTTGGCTTCATGGTTAAGGGTCTGTCGCTCAACGCATCATACTCCAGCGAGAGTAATTATAACTATCGCCCAGGTTTCGACACCACGTCGATCGGTGTCGGTTATAACTTCTAATCTTCGGATTAGGATCTTAACCTAAACAAGGCCCCGGGAAACCGGGGCCTTTTTTGTGCCTATTTTAAAGGTAGGTCTAGAAATAGGGGGTTAAAACTTAGACTTGCACTGTAAGGGTATAGTAATACCAAAAAGACCTTACCTACCTATGAAACACACCCTCCCCCTCCTCGCTCTCGTTGCTGCTGCGTCTGCCCAGACTGCACCTGCTTCAGGACTTAACTACGATCTGCTGTCCGTCAGCCGTCACCAGCGCCAGAACACTGTCGCTATTCAGGCGACCTTGAAGGACACGAACTTCGTCGTCGGCGCTGTTACCAGCAATGACAACGAGACTGAAGGCGCAGACAGCCAAATCAATATCGGTTACATCTTTAAGAATGTGACCAATGGTATCGATGCCACCGTTGGTGTCAGCCAAACCGCTTATGATGCAACCGTTTACTCGGTTGTGCTCCGTCGCCAATGGAACGAAGTCTATCAAGGCCTCGAAATCTCGCTTGGCTACGCTGGTACCTTGAGCTCCCAAACTGGCTCTGACTTCAGCTTCGGTGGAACCACTGGTGACAATGCTAAGACCCTCACTTACGTCGAACTCGCTTACAACGTGAACAAGACGTTCGCAGTTGCTGTCGGCCTCGTAAAGCCTGACTCGGAAGCTAACGACAAGGACCGCGGCACCGTCTTCTCGGTTCGCGCTGGTTTCTAATCTTCGG
>CAJBPJ010000263.1 GCA_903957465.1 uncultured Opitutia bacterium | reverse complement strand
GCCCATCTCGCGCGTCATCGCTAAGCCAACTAAATTAGCAACGTAGATACCCGCACCCACTTTGTTGAGCTGGATGAACCCGACATAGGCCATGATCACACCCGTCAAGAAACCTAACAGGAGAGTAATGGGGAGCGCATCCGGCCCAGCTGATCGGACAAGTCGTGGAAACTCTGCCCAGTTGATGCGTGCACGACCCGAGAAGAGACGAAGAAACCCCCAGACGGTTTCCCCGATGTGCGAAATGGAACGCTGCCAAGAATCTTTGCTGTCTTCAGCCCATCGACCGACTTTCTCAACCACAGTCAGTGCAGGAGCCGCGTCGGTAGTAATTTTTTCGTCGGATGAAAGTTCTAACCAAGCGTGCAGACGTTTGGGCAAGTTCGAACGAACAGCAACTTTGCCGGGTGGAAGTGCGGCTCGCTCTGCGGCATGGATCCAAGCTGCGAGTGTGGTGTCGAAATGGGTGACACCACCGTCAACCCATTCAATGCCCGTTGCAGATTCAGGTAGAAGGGGTAGGGTGGCTCCCTTGGTCCAGTTACCCTTGAGTTCGATGCGCACGCCCTGCGGTCCAGGGATTACCTGGATAGTCGGTTCAGGAAATAGGCTACTCCCCATACTTTAAGGGGTAAACAGGGGGGCGGAGGGTGTCAAAGTCGATAAAGCGACCGCAAATGCCCGATTCTGCTTTTTATCGGTGGGTCAGGTCACGTAAACTGACCCCTACCCGTATGCGACGGCGCCACCTTCCACTTACCTATCCACTCTTCATGGCGGCTGCCTGCGGAGCTGGGTCAACGTGGATGGTCCAGGAGGAGAATGATAAATTCACCAATGGTAACAATGACCGTTACTACACCCAAGGTTTCCGTGTGAGTGAAATCAACGAAGAGCTTTCGCATTGGTCGTTTGGACATGAAATTAATACCCCTGCACAAGCGAATACGCTGGAGCCACCTGTCGGTGACTTGCCCTATTCCGCGGTAGCTTACTTGGCGCACGGCCAAGGTTATCTTTTTCCAGAGCAGCAAGCGATGGCCTCGATGGAGGTCAAAGTCGGCGTGATTGGTCCGTTAGCACTGGGACGACAAATTCAAAACGGGTTTCACCACGTTATCAATGCCACCGAGTACCGTGGTTGGGATTCCCAGATGCCGAATGAGTTCGCTTGTAATTTTCAGGCTGAAGTGCGCCGCCGGTTTTACCTCGATGCGCCTGAAGTTCACCATTGGGATATACTCCTCCGTGCGGCCGTCGATCTCGGGAATATTCGCAGCGGATTTTCCACGGGTTTTGAAATTCGTTATGGCCTGCTAGACGATTCGTGGGGCCACGGATTCCTTCGTCAATCCACCGGCTGGGTTGACCCTGTCGGCACAGGAGGTCCACGCGAAGCATGGTGGTGGTGGTTTGTCGACATATCCGCTGAAGTCATACCCCATTCCTATTCGTTCGATGGCACAGTCTTTAGTGATTCAGATTCCGTAGAGTCGCGTCCCGTCGTCCTCCAAGGTGCCTTGGGCTTAAGTCTTCGACTGGCTGCAGGCTCCTTCTCCTTTGCGATTGCTCACCGTACCAAAGATTTTGAAACCCAAGACGGTTCCCATTCTTTCGGCAGTATTCGGTACGCCTATATTTTCTGAAGCCATGTCGCGTGTCGCTGTGATCGACCTGGGGTCGAACTCTCTCAAACTCATTGTCGCCGACGGGCCTCCATTGGTCGAGGTCTCGCGTGCTACAGCCGAAGTACGCATTTTTCCCAATCAAGGTAACAAGCTTAGCCTGGAAGCTATTCAGGCAGCCACCGACGCCGTGGATCAACTTGTGACCACCGCCAAGGCTTCCGGTGCCGAGCGCATATTGCTGATGGGAACGAGCGCGCTGCGCGATGCCCCGAACCGCGCAAAGTTTGCCTATGCGCTCAAAGAGCGCACCGGTCTCAATCTATCGGTAATCTCAGGTGAAACCGAGGCGCGTATAGGCATCGATGGCATCTTGCTCGACGCTGCCCTCGCCAATGTTCGCAATTGCATCACGTTTGATCTCGGGGGTGGTTCGATGCAAGTTGGCCGCGTCATCGAACGGCGCTGTGTCCACGCCAAGAGCTTGCCGCTAGGCGCCGTGCGCATGACGAAAGCCTTTCTCGACAACAGCGGTAAGGCAATTGACGCACACGATATTGAATCCCTGCGTCACCACGCCTTAGAAATCATTCAACCACACCTCCAAGCAGGTATTGCCTTGGGGGCTCCGCTAATTGGCGCAGGCGGCGCTTTGGCGACCATGATTGATCTCTTTAAGGCCTCCGGCGAAGCCTATGAAGGTGGCAAGATTGGCGTACTTACACTCCATAACTGGCTGACACGTTTATCAGCCATGGATTTGGAAACACGTCGCGCTGTGCCCGGGATGCCGCCAGCACGTGCGGATATTTTGCCGGCTGCCTTGGTTGTCATCTGCGCGTTAGCAGATCATACGGGCGCCGAAAGTATTCAGTTAACGCATAACGGCATTCGCCACGGTATGGCCAATATTCTGTTATCTGAACACGGCGAACTCCTGGCCTAATTACATGCACATAATTCTTTTACTTGCCCTGTCGGTTGTCGTCACCGCGGCACCTTACGAAGGCAAAGTGGTTTCGACGGATATCGAGCAGAGTGCCTTAACGGTCCTCAATGCTAAAGGTCTCACTCAGGTTGTGCAGGTCAGCGAGGCCGATAGTCGTCTTGAGTGGACAGGTAAACAGGTGCGCGGTGACTTGATTGAGTCCGAGGGCAAGTTGCGCCTCGAAACTATTTTTCCGGCAGAGCCTGAACAATTGCGCCAAGTTGCCGAAGTCACCGAT
>CAJBPJ010000262.1 GCA_903957465.1 uncultured Opitutia bacterium | reverse complement strand
GTTGGACCCTCGCAAAACGCCAAAACGATCGAAGAGATGAGTAACGTCGCCAACGTCGAGATACGGTGGTGACCATATGGGTGGTCATCATCTTTCGGCAGATGCGCAATGCGCAGGCCAATCATTGCTGCGATATCCGAAGCAAGATCGACTAATGAGTGAATCCCATCAGCAACCAGGGCGTGCGAACGTGCGAAGACGCCAACCGACACCTTGGTCACGCAGAGAACCACATTCACCACAAGGCTGATGAAAATCGTGCGAATACCCTCTGTGCTGGCAGCAATCACTGTCCGGACTCCTTTCGAATAAGGTCAGCTTCAGCCTTCCAGTCAATGAGTCCAAGTTGGGCCAAGGTTATGGAACGATTACTTTGTGAGGACTTAATGTGGTCAACGAGCAGGAAAAGCTCTTCGCCTTTCAGTGAAGTTACCCCCGAAAGGCTGACCTGAAAGTGCAACGGATTTGTCGCATCTTTTTTGTATGTAAAGCGACTATGCCACTTCCAGCTTTCAGGTATTTCCCGAAAAGTAATTTGGGCACGGTCTGCATAGGCAAAGGAAACCTCCGAAACTTTAGCATCTTCGGAAGGTGTTACCCCGGCTGCATAGATTTCAGTAACCAAAATCAAGTCATTGGCCAACGCACGGCCATCTTCCGCAAAACGGTTGCGTCCACCCGTGATCATTTCGCGAGCGAGCGTTCCGTCCGCGCGCGGCTGTCGACGTTCAGCCAAAATGAAATGTCCAAAGAGCGATTTCTGCTGAACGGCTGAATCGTAATACATCCCCGGCAAACTTAAGGATGTCATGATCGCCTTACGGTGTTCACGCGCAGGTTTGCCGTGTTGGTTAAAAAACCAAAGCAGGAAAGCCCCGAGGCAAGCCCCGACACCAAAAACGATGAAACGTGTCCGCGAATCCATGGCGCTCATCGGAAGTGTCGTGTTCGGAGCCACGTGCGCAAGGAGAAGCGGTGGTGGTGCTTAATGACCGCGACAATGATGCCTAAGCCACCTGCCCAAACACCAAAGAGCTTAGCACCGTTGGAGGCCCCATGTGCGATGAACGGGAAGGTTGAGGTATCCGCAGGGACGTCGAATAGTGCCCAAACCCCATACAGGATTGCCCCGCAGGCTGCACCGAGCGCCATAAAAACGGCCACAAAGAACAGCACGAACCCTATCCAGTAAAATGACTTTTGGAGGGTGGGCATGGACATTGACATTGGAAACTCGGCGAAGAGTCGCAAGAACGTAGGCATGGTATCGTGCACCGTTGAAAACCGTGTTCGCTTTGCGGAAACCGACGCCATGGGCGTAACCCACCATGCGAACTACTTAAGTTGGTTCGAAATGGCCCGCGTCGCCCTTCTCGACCAACTCGGCTGCCCGTACCGTGAACTTGAATCGGCCGGCTTCCTGCTACCTGTACTCGAAGCGGGCATGACGTACCACCGCCCTACCCGCTTCGACGATCGTGTACGCATTACCGTAACACTGGCCACACGTCCAAGCGCCCGTTTTCGTTTAACCTACCAAGTACACACGGGCGAGGCGCTTGTCATGGAAGGCTTCACTGAACATGCTTTTGTGAATCGTGAATTCAAGCCCGTGCGTCCGCCCGAGAGCTTCATGTCCGTCCTCGATAAACATTTTTCGAAATGAACCTGCGCATCGAAGCCGTCCCCCTCGGCCCTTTTGAGACCAACGCTTATCTCTTAACTGCTGAAGGTAGCAAAGAGTGCGTCGTGGTCGACGCACCGAAAGGTGCAGGTGAAAATTTACTCGGGGAAATTAAAGCCCGCGGACTTACCCCGACGCATTTATTCATTACCCACGGACATTGGGATCACATGTGCGATGCCGCTGATTTCAAAACTGCTGGCTGTAAAATCATTGCCCACCTCGCCGATCAAATCCCCATCGAACAAATCGAGACCGTACGCACCCGCTACCAATCGATGTTGCCATGGCTCACGGACGAAGACTTTCGTTCAACCAAGGTCGACCGCTGGGTCGATGAAGGTGACACCGTTGAGGCACTGGGGCTGACCTTTGAAATCCGCCACGTACCCGGACATTGCCCCGGGAGTATCCTTTTTTACAACGCCCAGGAAAAAGTGTGTTTCGTCGGCGATGCGATTTTCAAAAACTCCGTCGGCCGCACGGATCTACCCGGTGGTAATTGGAATCAATTACTCCAATCTATCCGCACGCGTATTTACACCCTACCCGACGATACGCATCTTTTGCCTGGGCATGGCGACACCACAACGGTCGGTGTCGAGAAGTCTTCCAATCCTTACGCAAAACCCGCCTGAGCGTGACACCGTCTGCTTGTCCGCTTTTACCTGACCCCTCGCGACGACTTTCGTGGCGCGACCTCGAAGCACTTAAATCAGAAAACGGACCTAAGCTTTATCGCTGTTGCTTAGAGTACGGTCAGCAACTCTGGCTCGAAAATTTACCCGCACGCGCACTGCTCGCCGTCGACCGTGCACTTTATTGCGATGTGCCTTCCGGATATCCGATTCTTTCAGAGCACCCGCTACCCTACGCAGTGATTCGTTGGATGATCGCTCAAGACACTGGCGAAACATTTACGGGTAATGCACGGGTGCATTACCAACACCTTGCCGATCGGGTACGCGGCGAACGTGCAGAGATCAAAAGTTGGCGAGCTTGGGCAGGCTGGGCGTTAGCCCGCGCCGCACGCCCCGAACTACCCAACGACCCAAAGCACGCTGTCATGGAGCCGACTTTAGCGCAGATTGAAGCCGGTCTACGCCAGTGGGGGGTTACCCATGAGGCCGAGACCTGGCTAAAGGCCCTAAATAAGCCCTAAAAAGGCCTCAGGAGCCCTTGGGAAGCCCAACATAGGTAACCTGCCCTGTCGCACTCGATTCTGGGCTTAAAAAGGCACAGATCGCATCGGTTACCTGACCCATGGTGACCGGCTGCTTAAGCCCCATACGTTCCCGCAACGCAGCCAATTTTGCTGCAGGCACACTGCGGGTCAAAGCGGTATCAACTGGTCCAGGACCGACGGCATTCACACGGATACCATGCGGGGCTAATTCAACGGCGAGCACGCGCGTCAATGCTTCGACGGCGGCCTTGCTCGCAACGTAAGCTGCTTCACCTTCGAGAGCCAAAGGAACTGCCACGGTAGAAAGATTAACAATCGAACCGCCGCGTTGACGCACCATCACCTTGGCCACTTCGCGTGAAAGCAAAAATGTGCTGAGATAATTTTGCCGCATGAGGGACTCGGCGACAGAACCCGGCGTGAGCACAAATGCATTCATGGCCGCGCCACCGGCGTTATTCACCAACGCGTCGATACGATTATGTCGTTGAACCACATCCGCGACATAAGCCGTAACGGCTGCCTCGTCGGACACATCAACCTGACGATGGTTATACTGAGCGTGCGTCAAAGAAGCTTCACTGCGTGAGCAGCCCTCAACCGTCCAACCCTCTTGCAGAAGACGTTCCGCCAGCGCTTTACCAATACCACGCGAAGAACCGGTGATGAGGGCGATGGGCATGGCAAAAGAATAGAGACGAATGCTTAAGGGCTAAAGACTAAAGGAAGACTGCGCTGACCAGTCCTTAGTCTTTAGTCTTCTTCCCGCCCTTAGTCTCCCGCCCTTAAAGTCGGCGGAAGATGACCGTCGCGTTGTGTCCGCCGAAACCAAGGTTGTTCGAAGCGGCTACTTTGATCTCACGCTTCTTGGCCACATTGGGTGTATAGTCCAAATCACAATCAGGGTCTGGGTTCTCGTAATTGATTGTGGGAGGAATAATACTGTGGTGAATCGAGAGTGCGCAAACGGCTGCTTCCACGCCGCCAGCTGCACCGAGCAAGTGACCGGTCATCGACTTCGTGGATGAAATAGAAATCTGTGGAGCTAAGTCGCCGAAGACGCGCTTGATGGCTAAAGTCTCACAACGGTCGTTGATCGGCGTCGAGGTGCCGTGTGCGTTGATGTAGTTAACATCTTTCTTATCGATGCCCGCTTCCGTCAGCGCGCGGTTGAGTGCCAAGGCGAGGCCTTTGCCTTCTTGGTCTTGTCCAGTGATGTGATAGGCATCGCAGGTCGCACCATAGCCGACGAATTCACAATAAATACGAGCGCCACGTGCTTGTGCGTGCTCGAGCGTTTCGAGAATGAGAATACCCGAACCTTCGCCCATCACAAAGCCGTCGCGTAATTTATCAAAAGGACGGGAAGCTTTTTCAGGTGTGTCGTTAAAGTCGGTGGACATCGCCTTCATGTTACAGAAGCCCGCGTAACTTAAACGGGTGATGGCAGCCTCAGAACCGCCCGCGATCATGATGTCGGCATGGCCGTCACGGATATGTCGAAGGGCTTCACCGAGAGCGTGTGAACCTGAAGCACATGCTGAGACGACGCCGAAGTTTACGGACTTCGCTTGGAACTCGATAGCGACAACACCGGCTGCAATATTGGCAATGAGCGAAGGGATGGTGAAAGCGGAGACGCGGTTCGGGCCTTTCTCAATGAGGACACGTGCCTGGTTCTCAATTGTCTCCATGCCGCCGATACCTGAGCCAATAATCACGCCAAACTTTTCGGAATCGATTTTAGTGGTATCAAGATTCGCGTCCTTCACGGCCATGCGCGAAGCAGCGACTGCTAATTGTGTGTAACGATCATTACGGCGCGCCTCTTTGGCGTCCATGTGCTGAGCAGGATCAAAGTCCTTAAGTTCAGCGCCAACTTTGGATGGAAAGTCTGCCGGATCGAAACGCGTGATACGCGAAATTCCCGAACGACCCTTTAAGAGGCCGTCCCAGAATGAAGCGGTATCAGGACCGAGTGCCGTCAAGCATCCGATGCCCGTTACGACCACTCGGCGACTGTTGCGTTGCTCGCTCACGGTTGCAGGGCGTAAGCCCCGCGAAGAATTACTTCTTAGCGTTAGCCGAGATGAAGGTGACGGCGTCGCCGACAGTCTTCATGGAGGCGGCCTTCTCTTCAGGAATAGAGTCGATGCCGAACTCTTCCTCAAAAGCCATGATCATCTCGACGAGGTCGAGAGAGTCAGCCTTCAGATCACCCTGAAAGCTGGCGGTTGCGGTGAGCTGTTCGGCATTTACGCCCAACTGCTTGACGATGATGTCTTTAACGCGTTTTTCGATGTTTTCAGCCATGGGAAGTAGTTATTTACAGGTTTTGGGGTGTCAAATGGCCATCCCCCCGTCAACTGAAAACACCTGACCGGTGATATAACCCCCCTCTTCAGAGGCTAAATAGTCCACCATTGCGGCAATATCGGTCACGGTGCCAAAGCGCTTCAGGGGGATGTGCTCAAGGATCTTAGCCTTTACCTCCTCAGGTAGGACCTCGGTCATGTCGGTCGTAATAAAGCCGGGTGCGACCGCATTCGCCGTAATCGTACGGCCGGATAACTCACGAGCGAGGGTCATGGTCAATCCATGGAGGCCTGCTTTGGCGGCAGCATAGTTGGCCTGCCCGGCATTTCCTTGGACGCCTGTGACGGACGAGATGCTAATAATACGTCCCCAGCGTTTTTTGGTCATCGGACGTACTAAACCTTTTACCCAATAAAATGCCGATGAAAGATTGGTGGAGATGACTTCGTTCCACTCTTGGTCCGACATCGCCATGACCAACTTATCGCGCGTGATACCCGCGTTGTTCACTAAAATTTCGACCGCACCATACTCAGCGTTGATTTGCTCACAGGCAGCAGCAACAGCCACGGGATCCGAGACATCAACTTTGTAAGCCTTAGCCTTACCACCTTTCGCAAGGATGTCGTTGGCAACCGCCACGCAGCTATCTGACTTCGCAACACAGAGCACCGTATGCCCATGTGCCGCGAGACGTTCAGCAATCGCTTTACCGATACCGCGGCCAGCGCCTGTAACGAGGGCTACGCGTGGAGTGTGAGTCAGGTGCATCCCTTATCGCTAGGGATTTGCACGGCGGGGGGAATACTAAAAGAAGAGCTTAAAGCCTAAGGGCTAAAGACTAAAGCAAGACTGCCTCAGACCGAACTGATTCCCGACTTTAGCCTCAAAGACTTTAGTCCTTAGTCTTTAGTCCTTAGTCCTTAGTCTTTAGTCTCTCAGTACACATCCCGCTGGTAGCGTTCGGCTTTCTTGAGCTGTTTGACGAATTCAATCGCTGCTTCAGGTGTCATGCCACCGTGCTGGGCGATGATTTCATGAAGGGCGGCATCAACGTCCTTAGCCATGCGCTTAGCATCACCGCAGACATAGAAATAAGCGCCGGCAGAGATCCACTTCCAAAGCTCTGCACCGTTTTCGCGCATGCGATCTTGGACGTATATTTTTTGCGCTTGGTCACGCGAGAACGCTAAGTCGAGACGGGTTAAGACACCTGACTTCTGCCACTCATTCCACTCCGACTCATAAAGGAAATCTGCGGAGCGGCGTTGGTCGCCAAAGAACAGCCAGTTAGGTCCCTTGGCTCCACGGGTTGCTCGATCCATGACGAAGCTGCGGAAAGGAGCCACACCTGTACCTGGGCCAACCATGATAACGGGGATGTTATCGTCAGCAGGTAGTCCGAAGTGTGAATTAGCCACGAAGACCGGCAGATCGGGTTGATGCATGCGAGCGCGGTCAGCGAGGTACGTTGAGCAAACCCCTTCACGGCTACGTCCATTGGTTTCATAGCGCACAACCGCAACGGTCAGATGAATTTCATCCGGGTACATCGCAGGTGACGATGAGATTGAGTACAAGCGCGGCATCAGTTTCCGGAAGTTTTCTGTAAACTCTTGGGCCGTGATGTTCGCACTCGGATTCTCTTCGAGGAGGTCGATAAACTCACGCTCTGCGAGCCAGGCTTTCTTTTTTTCAGGATCAGCTTCGGCGATACGCTCGGCCAGGGCTGCTTTTTCGGCAGCGTTGGTCGCGCGGTCGTGTAAGAGTTGGACGAATTTGTACGTCGGACCATTGAGTGCGAGTCGACGCGTAATCGCTTCACGTAAGGTAATGGGCGCTGTGTCTTTGGGTATTAAAACGGATTCATCGCCCGTCAGTCGTGCAGCTTTAAGAAAGGCATTAACCGCTGCAGGATTGTTGGTCGGGAATACGCCCAACGAGTCACCACAAGTATAGGTCAGGCCACTGCCCTTAAGAGAGACCGAGAAATGCGATGTCTCTTTCTGGCCGTTGGGAGCAGAGAGACGACGACGCTCAACTAGGGCGGCGGCGAAAGGGTTATTCTTATCGTGCGGAATAGACATAAGGATACCTCTGAAAATGCCTACCACGGGAGATTCGCAAGCGCTTTTAGAGCGAGCCCCGAAGGTCGTCCTAAATGCCCCATGTTAGCTGATTGTTCATAGCAGGACGGTACGCTTACGCGGAGCAGGAAGGAGCAAGCGGGAAGTTGGAAGAGAATTACAGAGACTAAAGACTAAGGCTAAAGGACTAAAGGAGAGACATGGACGGCGGGCGCAAGCGCCCTACGACGGCGCCACTGCGTGGCTACGACGGCGTTCGGCAGATGGCCTCACTACGACTTAAGAAGAAGCGGAACAGCTAACCACTTTAGTCCTTAGTCATTAGGCTTTAGGCTTACATTGTCATAAGGCCGAAGGCCTGCCGTC
>CAJBPJ010000261.1 GCA_903957465.1 uncultured Opitutia bacterium | reverse complement strand
GTTGTCGCTGGCGTACTCTTACTAACAACCGCCAAAGATCTCGACCGACTAGCTCTTGGCGAATCTGCCGCCCAACATTCAGGAACAGATACACAAAAGGTTTCACTGCGCCTCGCAGTGTTAACCGCCTTGGCCGCAGGCGCTGCGACCTGTCTATGTGGCCAAATTGCCTTTATTGGCTTACTTGCGCCGCACTTAGCACGCGCCCTTGTCGGCGCTAATCACCGCTGGAGTTTGCCTGCTGCAGGCTTGATTGGATCCATTTTGCTTCTCGCTGCAGATACCGCAGGTCGGACTTTATTTGCTGATCGTATGTTACCCGCATCGGCAATCATCGCACTCATTGGTGCACCTGTTTTCATTTCGTTAGCGCGTCGTCACCATGGCTAATGCAATCGCAAGCCTGTGTGATACGACTGTGTATTTAGGTAAACACCAAGCACTCAGTCACATCACATTAACGGCTCATGCCGGAGAAGTTCTTGCCATTACCGGACCCAACGGCGCTGGTAAATCGACCTTACTGCGCGCGCTCGCAGGCGACTTTAAAACCAACGACACCGTGCGGCTGGGTAAAGTCGACCCCGCGCACACGCCCGCAGCCACTCTGGCGCCCCAACGTGCTTTTCTTGAACAATCAACGTCCTGCACATGGAATTTCACCGTCCGCGAAGTCGTGGCACTTGGATCAAGTCTCGATCAAGCAGATTGTGCGCTCGCGAGCCTTCACCTTGGAAGTTTTGCGCAGCGACCGCTGGGTGAACTTTCGGGTGGCGAGCAACGCATGGTGCATTTCGCACGTTGCCTCGCACAACTTCACGAGCCTGCAGGCAAGTTACTCCTGTTAGACGAGCCAACCTCATCGCTCGATTACAGGCGCGCCCAGTTGATATTCAATAGCGCCAAAACATTTGCTCAAGCTGGCGGCACCGTGGTGATGGCCGTACATAACCTATCAGAGGCTGCACAGTCTAACCGCGTTGCCGTGCTAGCTGAGGGTCGACTGGTGGCTATCGGAAAGCCCATGGAAGTACTCACACCCGCAGTCACAAAGCAGGCTTGGGGTGTTGGTATCTCGGTCATGCGTGACGCTACCGGACGCGTTACCGTGACCACTGAATCCTAGTTAGCCTTATTTTTGTTTTACGTCAGTCGCAGTATCTGCGGGTGCTCCCCAGAGAAAACTACGTCGTGCCGCAAGAACGCCACCATCGGGCCCTATTAAACTGATACGCCATGCGACTGGATACCAGCGAGCGGAAGGAGCATCGCTGCCTGTAAGGACAAGCTTGTATTCACCAAAGAACCAACCTGGGTGAGCGGTAATCGGAAACTCGCGCACCGTCGGCGCAAGGCCTTCCTTGACTACATATTCGAGGCGAAATTTTGAACCAGCGACGACATCAACGGAGCGATCCAGGGCGATCGCGAACTCGTAACCGACTTTAGACTTTGGATCTGTACGAAAAACCGCATCAGGAGAATCGTCAGACGGAGTTTCAAAAAATGTATCGGAGGCGCGCTCGACTGCTTTAGCGGCTCGGTACTTTTCGTAAACGCGACTGATGCCCTCCTTTTCGTCCAATTCGAAGGGGAGACTCGCGCAACCTGCGTACGTCAGGGCGAGCAGGATGGCCGCTATTCGGCGCAGATCCATGCGTGCCCGCGTGCTCACTTCTTGGCAGCTTTTTTCTTCGAAGCCGAGCGAGCCGACTTGATACGTGCCTTGACGCGCTCGAGATAAGCACGACGACGACGACGCTTGATGACTTTATTGAATTGCTGTCCCATGAGGCATTAAAGTCTCCCGAGGAGACTTATCGGGTCAAGCCCAAGGGAGAGGTCGTAAAAGAGGGGGTAAGAGGGGGGTAAGCGACTAAGGTTTGACAGACAGGGTGTGCTCTTGTCTTTCTTAACCCCTTCCGCACTGCCCGGTAGCTCAGCGGTAGAGCAGGTGACTGTTAATCACTTGGTCGTAGGTTCGATCCCTACCCGGGCAGCCAGGAAGACTCTCTTTATACGACACCGCCCTAAGTGGCAG
>CAJBPJ010000260.1 GCA_903957465.1 uncultured Opitutia bacterium | reverse complement strand
GGCGCCTGACCAGACACGGCCTTGGGCAATTTCATGGACGTCATCACGTTTCATCTTTCTGCCGTTACCAACGACGCCGAGGAATTCTTCATAGATGCGATCCACGGACTCTTGGACAATCGCAAGCTCTTCGACAGTTGCAGGACGGTGCACTGCGAGTAGGTAAGCGTGGGTTGAGGTTTTGACGCCATCTGTTGCGAGCGAAAGTTTCGCCGCAAGCTCACCGTAATTGAAATGAAGACCAAAGACGCCAATCGAGCCCGTAATGGTCATAGGGTCTGCGATCACCGTGCTTCCTGGCGCGGCAATGTAATAGCCACCGCTCGCAGCTAGGTCGCCCATCGACACAATAATTGGCACACCTTTTTTACGAAGAAGCTCGAGCTCGCGGTGAATAATTTCAGACGCAAAGGCGGAGCCACCTGGGCTATTCACACGCAAGACAACCGCTTTAATCTTCTCGTCATTACGTAAGTGACGGAGCGTTGCGGCGACACGGTCTCCGCCGACCGAAGTGGGGCTGCCCATGCCATCGACAATTTCACCTTCGGCATAAACAACCGCAACCTGCTCGCTGCCTTTAGGCAGCTTCACTTTCCCCGCATAGCGAGCGAGTGAAACTTGTCGAAAAGAGCCTTCGGTGTCGTCGGTTGCACCCGCACGGATAACTTCAGCAATCAATTCGTCGCGCTGCATGACCTTATCCACAAGTTTTAACTCAAGCGCGCGCTGCGGTGAAAAAATCCCTGGATTGCTAGCGACTTTTTGTAATTGAGCTACAGGGATTCCGCGGGTGCGTGAGACTTCTGCCACGATACGGCCCCAAATATCATCCAGTAGTTCCTGTGATTGTTGGCGGGCGGGTTCGCTCATTTTATCACCAATGAGTGGCTCGACTGCAGATTTGTACTTACCAACTTTGGTAACTTGCACGCCAACGCCTAAGCGGCGGAGGCCTTCTCCCCAATAAGTTGAGTAAGACGCGATGCCTGCAAACTGGACTTCACCTGATTTATGCAGGATGAGTGTCTTCGCGGCCGACATCATGTGGTATTCGCCGGTCGAAGGGTTCTCCATCCATGCAATCACGGGTTTTTTAGATGACTGAATAAAATCCTGAAGCGCTTTTCGAAGTTCAGACCTGGTAGCTAAACCAGCGTTGAGACCTTCGACCATCAGAATGCCAGCCACATTCGGGTCTTTGGCAGCAAGGTCGAGAGCTTCCAGTGCCCGGTAAAGGTCGACTTGTGGCATGTCGTTTCCGCCCAAGAGTAAAGAGCCGACGTCTGGAGAGCCGTGCTCGGGGGTGTCATTGATCGCCATTCCGTTCCCAATTACCAAAAAGGTGCCAGATTGGATATGCGTACGACGCACGCCCTCGCTGGGGTCATGCGTGGCAATCACTGCGATGAATACAATCATCGCAAGGAAGCCAGCGAGCAGGGTAAGGCTAAAGCCAAGGGCAGAAGCGAAGACGCTTTTAAGGAAGTCTTTCATAGGGTTTAATCTGAGCGATTCCGCTAGGAGGACAAACTCATTTGCCAGATTCGCCGATAACGTTTAGATACCGTTATGACTGAATCCCTTGATCCAGGCTCCAATGCCTCAGTTGTCGCTGAGCGTAAGGCCCTGGCGATTAATCTAGATCCCTCGGCATATGGGACCTTTGCCGAAATTGGGGCCGGTCAAGAGGTTGTCCGCCACTTTTTTAAAGCAGGCGGGGCTTCCGGTACAGTCGCTAAAAGTATGTCCGCATATGACATGCGAATCAGCGACGCTATTTACGGGCATCCACAGCGCTATGTCTCTCGTGAGCGACTAACCCAGATGCTTGCCCATGAGTACGACCTCTTGGTCGATCGACTAGGCCCAGAGCGCGGTAAGACTTCGCGATTCTTTGTTTTTGCGGACACCGTTGCTACCACACCGCATGATGGTGCAGGGCAGGGGCACTGTTGGATAGGACTGCGTTTTCAGCACGAACCCGGCGCAGAGCCTTCGGATATTATCTTACACTTGCGGCTTTGGGATTCGTTGGCCGCGCGTCAGCAAGACGCGCTTGGCATTGTCGGCGTTAACTTAATTCATGCAGCCTTTCACGCCCGCGATAACAATGACTCACTCCTCAATGCTTTAATCGAAGGCGTGGGCGCTGCGCGCGTTGAGGTTGATCGCCTCGACTTTTCTGGCCCAGCTTTAGCCCATCTCAATGTTGCCGAAGCTGCAATCCGGCTTGTGCGTTTAGGATTAACCGATGCGGTTCTTTTTGGTCCAACTGGCCAGCCAGAAGTGCCTAGTGAGTTTTTTTATCACAAAGATATCCTCGTTGCACGTGGGTCGCTACGGCCTGTTTCGCATGTTAACCTCGATATGCTCGAGCAAGGTAAGAAGGCTACGCCCAGTGAAAATTTAGTCAGCTTACTCGAGATCAGTTTACGTGATGACCATACGAGCGAGGCTGATGTTGTGGCCCGTGCTCGCTTAGCTAATGAACTCGGTTACCCGATGCTTATTTCACGGTGGCGAGGCTATTACCGCCTCCCGGGTTACTTCCGTCGCTACACTGCAGGCGCGGTGACGCTCGTCTCTGGGGTGAATAACTTAGTCGAAATTTTGAATACGGAGAATTACACGGCTCTTGAAGGTGGCCTCTTGGAGGCACTGGGCAGGCTTTTCAAAGCACAAGTGCGCCTGCTGGTTTACCCGATGTCAGGTCGGCAATTGAATCGACTTTATCAAGACCCGGTTGCCCGCCGCGTTTGTTTCCCGGATGGCTATACTTTCCCGGACGATGCAGTTATTCGGCTGGATTCGCTGCGACTTCACCCAGGCGTGGAGGGATTGTTAAACCATCTGAAATTAGCCGGCTCATTGGAGGCGGTGCCTGACTGTAATCCTGCGGCACTAAACTGCCAGCCGCGTACCTTGGCTGAGCGCATTCAGCGTGGCGATAAAAGTTGGGAAGCAGAAGTGGATCCGCGAACCGCAGCTTCGATTTATAGACAAAAACTCTGGCAGACATGAGTGATCATTCAGATTTAAGATACACACTTCCGTCTCCCGTTGACGCTGAGTTGGCCCTTTCTCTCGAACGTGCACACCGTGAGACCCGCGTCCTTGATCTCCTTGTAGGCGTCTGGGCGTTACTTTTGGCTAAGTGCTGCTTGTTGCAAGCAGCCATCCTTTATTGGTCTATACCCATTAGCGGATTGTTTTATATTTGGGCGCTCTCGCTATCGCTTGGGGTTTTCGCGACTTTCCATTACCTTCGGGCATACCGCACAGAACTTAAAATCATCCCAACAAATCGGCGAACAGGCTCAGCTTTGCTTTTCGGAATTTTTCTAACGCTGACAGGATCGGCCCATGCAGTTTTTGCCCTAGAACTCGCAACGCCCTCAGCCCTGGCGGCCTTGGCTTGTTCGCTCGGCGGAATTCATGCCTGCGTACAAGGTGCAATGCGGCGTCGACCTGAGCCGCTGCTAGGCGCTTTGATTTGGTGGATAGCAGCTTGGCAGTGCCTTCGTCAACCAGTCGACTTTGCCTTGGTGTGCGTGGGTCTCGCGCTGATATTTGGGCAAGCGTTGCCCTCCTTCGCACTCGTTCGCGCAGCCAACCGTTATCGGGCTTAAATTAAGCCGCAGGGACTTTACCGGCAATCAGGAGTGCAATAAAGCGCTTCAGTGCCGGAGAGAGTACGCGACCTTTACGATGAATAATCGCCAAGGGTCTCGCAATGCGGCGATCACGCATCCGTAACTTAACCAAGGTGCCTTGTTCGACTTCTTGCCGAATGGTGTCTTCCGGCACGAGGGCAACGCCTGCATCCACTTCCACGGCGCGCTTGATTGTCTCAATGTTGTCAAACTCCATGGTCGGCTCGAGTTCGATACGGTGTTCGCGGAAGAAAGCGTCTAGCGCCTTGCGTGTAGGAATGTCTTGGTCGAAGCCGATAAATTTACAGCCCTGTAGGTCTGCCAGTTCGATTTCTCCTAGTTTAGCTAAGGGATGCTTCGGCGCACACACGGGCACCAATTGGTCTTCCATGAAAGGAATGACTTCGAGTTGGCGTAGTTTTTGCGGGAAAGCAATCAGACCAATGTCTACGGCATTCGAAAGTACGTCCTCATAGACGAGGTTCGATCGACGATACTCCACACGTACATTAACGTGCGGAAACTCTTGCATGAAGCGCTTTTGGTAGGGAGGTAGTTCGTGCAAACCAATCGAAACAATCGTTGAGACGTGAATTGTGCCGCTGACAACTTTACGCATTTCCTGCAATTCACCCGCAGCCCGCTCATAGTGGCCTAAAATTTCGCGGGCGGATTC
>CAJBPJ010000259.1 GCA_903957465.1 uncultured Opitutia bacterium | reverse complement strand
GTTACCAGGAATGGGTTCGTAGCCATTGAGGGTGCGTTGTAGAGGGATATACACTTCTCCCGACGCGTTCGTTGTTGGTGCAATCGTCGTGCTCCACTGGGGTAAATTTTCCCCAGATGCGCTCAGGGATCGACGGTGTGGGGTCATTCGGCGAACGCACCTCTGCCGTCATCCCATGGTAGGTTGGCCACATGGAGTTTGTGGGAATCTTCATTGGCGTGATGAAGAAGGCGCGAATGCCGCCAGCCACAATCGCCGCGAGGATAAACATCTCTGTCCAGTCTGTACCAAAACTTACGGGGTAAACCTTTCCGCCCGTTCGAAGCATCGTGTCATGCAGGCTTTGGGCAGCTGCGGTTACGGCTTCTTCATTGAACGGCTTAGCTTTGAGCAGTGCTTTTAATGCAGCGTGGTGCTTCCGTTGTTCGGCAAGGTCATCTGCGGGCAAGATGTCTTGGCGGAGCGAGTCAACCTTGCTCGACATATCAAGCAGGTGATTCGCCTGTTTGCGTAATCCGCGTGTTTTATACCATTGCAGAAGCATGAAACGAAACGGGTTAAAGTTAATTAGGCCCAGTGAAGCTTAGAGCGTAAGACGTCGAAGTGACTAAGGTTACTTGGACGTAGAATTCCCAAACGAACTTTGGCTGTGCGCACGATGAGTGGTAGACGCTTAGCAGCATCGAGGGTAGGGCGGCCATCAACAGACAGGCCGAGCGGCACTGCATCTAAGCTTTCAATCCGCAGCTCAGCTTCGGCAGAGAAGATGAGCGGCTGATTGGACAACGTATGGGCGCAGAGCGGTGTTAGTGCGATGACGGTTGCGGCGGGATCAATCAGTGGACCACCGGCGGCAAGGTTGTAGGCCGATGAACCTGTCGGCGTTGCCACGATAAGTCCGTCCGCACGGTAGGTGTTAACGGGTGAGCCGTCGGCTTGAACGCCGAGACGCGACATCCGAAAAACGTCGCGGGTTTTGATCACGAGATCATTGAGCGCCAGGGCAAAAGTGCCGTCGGCGAAAGCGATTTCAAGCATGGCGCGTTCTTCACGTCGGGCATGACCAGCGAGAACGGAGCGAAGGCTCGCTGCCACGTCTTCGGCTGGGTAGGCGGCGAGGAAGCCTAACTTGCCGCGATTGATGCCAAACATGGGCACAGCTTCACGGGCAGCGGTTTCGGCTACACCCAAGAATGTACCGTCGCCACCGACGACGCAGCAGGCGTCTGCCCCACGTAATCCTTTGGGGTCAATCGGCCAAGCGACTTCGCGTAAGGTTACGCCTACCTCGCTGCAGACGCGCGAAATTTCCGCCACAATCGTCTCTGTGCCAGGTTTGGCACGATTCACAACGAGAGCTAAGGTTCGAATGGTCATTCAATTATTTCTTTTCTGCAGGCTTTTCACCGTCTTTCTCTTCGCCTTCACAGCCGCAGCCTTCCGCGTGCTGTTCTTCGCCTTCGCCTTCGCCTTCGCTTTCGCAGCCGCAAGCGCCGTCATCGTCGGTTACCTGTGATTTGTGATTAAAGCTGTAAGGGATAAATAGAGTGATTTTACCGGATCCTTGTGGCCAAACTTGTACGGCACGATCGAGGCCGATAATCTCTAGACGATTTTCGCCCATAGGGAGATGCTTCGCGGCTTCAGCGGCATCACGGCGAATATTGTGCAAGAGTTCATTGCGGTAGTCCTGAGGGTTGCTCAGGCGCCAGTTGGCTTCGCTGACATGGATTGTGACAAGTTCGTCTTTATTAACGTCAGTCTCGACGAAACTTGTGGTCTCCGAACGCAAAGTGTCGACGGATGTCATCGCGTCATCCCCGATGCTTGTGCGTACTGCCCAAGCGCCTCCGGCAATGAAGGTATCTGGGTCTTTATCTTTTTTGCTCAGGAAGCTGCTTGAGCTGTAATTTCCGAATGGACGAGCAAAGTTGTACTCGAGGCGTTCGATTTCTAAGCCGTCTTTGTCTTCGAAGCGCGCACTCAATTTGGCAGAGAGATTACGTAGGCCCGCTTCTGCTTTGGCACGTGTCGCGCCTTTGACTTCGATCCGCACCACAATCTGAGCTTGGTCGGCATCGACAACCAGGTTGGCGCGCGGGATTTGCGGGCGCTGGCTCTCGACCATAGGTAGAATGTACCGGCCGCCCTCTGAGTTTTCAGAGAAAGGTGAGGATTGGGCTAAGGCAACGGTCGCCAACAGGCATGGAAGAAGGAGCCGCATCGTGATTTTGATGCTAAGACCCGAGGGCGTGTGGGCGAGCCGTAAAAGTTAGGCTTTAGGCCCGTCGCGAGGCCAAAACCGCGTCGAGTTTATCCGGACTAGGTCCGCCGCCCATGGCCGACTCTGGCTTGCCGCCGCCTTTACCGCCAAGTTGCGTGCAGAGTTCAGAGACAAGTTTGCCAGCCGATTGTCCGCCCTTGATGGCGTCTGCGCCACAGTTAGCGACAATCGACGCCTTGCCTTCAATCACAGCACCCAGAACGACGACGGCACTCGGACCAACTTTTCCAGCTACCTTTGCGCCAAGTTCGCGGAGCGATGTTGTATCATCTGCACTCACGCGCGCGGTAACACATTTCATGCCGCCTTGATCTTTCGCACTCGCGGCGAGTTCTGTTGCGAGAGCATCCGATTCACGATCGCGGTAAGCTTTAAGTTTTCGTTCGAGGTCACGGCTTTGGTCGAGCAACTGCTCGACGCGCTTAAGGACGTCACCAACAGGCGACTGTGTCGTGTCCGCAAGTTTGCGGAGTAAATCGCTGTCAGCGCGGGCTGCCTCGTAAGCGGTAAGTCCGGCAATGGCTTCGATACGGCGGACGCCTGCGGCAATGGCATTTTCGCCGGTAATGCGGAGTAAGCCAATTTCGCCTGTCGAGCGAACGTGAGTCCCTGCACAGAGTTCCATCGAGTAGCCATCCAATGCAGTCGGCTTACCACCAATTTGAACCACGCGCACAGTCTCGCCGTATTTATCGCCGAAGAATTGCATGACGTCACCACGACCTTTGACCTGGCTGTACTTAACTTCGCTCCACGATACCGGGCTGTTGTCGAGGATGCGTTCATTGACGAGTCGCTCGATGTCGAGGACCTGAGCACCTGTGAGTGCACCACTGTTAAAGTCGAAAGTGAGTTTATCGGGTGCAACGGCAGAACCCTTCTGGGTGGCCTCTTTGCTCACCACTTCATGCAGCGCCCAATGGATAAGGTGGGTGACGGTGTGGTGACGCGAAATGGCGGCGCGTCGGGCGCTGTCGACCGTAAGCGTGCTGACCTTTCCGGTCTCAGGGAGATCGGTTCCTTCGAGGAAATGAATCCAAGTTTGCCCAGACTTCTGGGTGTCGGTCACGCGCCAGGCACGTCCGCCTTGAGTAAAGGTACCCGTGTCACCGACTTGTCCGCCCATTTCAGCGTAGCAGGGTGATTGCTCGGTGAGAACGGCCACCCGTCCCTTGAGCGTCAGCACTTGGGCAACTTTGGTTTCAGCGGTTGGCTGGTTGTAGCCGATAAATTCAGTGGGGTGGTCGCTGCCAATTTCTGAGAGGGCGATGACTTCCTTCTTCTGAGCCGCACGTGCACGGGCGCGCTGAGCTTCCATGCGTTGCTCAAAGTCTGCCGTATCGACACCCAAGCCACGTTCGCGTGCCATCAATTGCGTTAGGTCGAGAGGGAATCCTTGCTCGTCATAGAGTCGGAAAGCAAAAGCCCCCGAGAGCTGTCCACCTTTGGCGACCTTGGCAGCTTCTTCCTCGAACAGGGAAAGACCTTTATCGAGTGTGCGGATGAAGGCTTCTTCTTCGATGCGAATGACTTCTGCCACGGTAGCGCGCCGAGTGCGAATCTCTGGGAAAGTATCGCCCATAGTTTCCGCGAGTACATCGACGAGCGTGTAGAAGAAGGGCTTGGTCAGACCGAGGGTGCGACCGTAACGCACGGCGCGACGGAGAATGCGCCGTAGGACGTAATTGCGATCGTTGTTACCAGGCTGGATACCGTCGGCGATGGCGAACGAAAGTGTGCGCGCGTGGTCGGCAATGACGCGGAAGGCGACGTCGTCCCGCTCTTGTTGCGTGTCACCTTGGCTGCCTTGCTTCGGCAACGTCGATGCATAGCGCTTACCGCTGAGTGACTCTAATTTCCGGAACAGCGGCGCAAAGATGTCTGTTTCGTAATTGGAGATAATCCCTGAGAAATCCTTAAAGCCCTTGGTGCACTGCAAAATACCCGTCACGCGTTCAAAGCCCATACCGGTGTCGACGTGCTTTGCAGGCAAAGGCGAGAAGGTGCCGTCGGGGTTCGCGTTGAATTGAATGAAGACGAGATTCCAAATCTCCATACAGCGGGCGTCGCTGCCATTCACGAGTTTACCTTGGGTGTCTCCGTTGGGTGTGAGGTCGACGTGTAACTCGGTGCAAGGTCCACATGGACCCGTTTCGCCCATCATCCAGAAATTATCCTTTTTATTACCGTTAACAATGTGGACAGCAGGATCGAGACCCACTGCGCGAAACTTTACTGCCCAAGCATCCCATGCTTCTTGGTCGAAGTCCGCAGGGTCACCTTTGGATTTGTCCGGTGAATAGACTGTGGCGTAGAGGCGGCTGGGGGGGAATTTCCAGACTTGGGTGATAAGCTCCCAGGCGTAGTCGATCGCTTCTTGTTTAAAGTAATCACCAAACGACCAATTCCCGAGCATCTCGAAGAAGGTATGGTGGTAGGTGTCTAAGCCAACGTCTTCGAGGTCGTTATGCTTTCCGCCCGCACGAATGCATTTCTGCGTATCGGCAGCACGACCAGGGGTATAGGGGCACTTGGTTTGTCCGAGGAAGATAGGAACAAATTGATTCATCCCTGCATTGGTGAAAAGCAGGTTAGGGGAGTCAGGCATCAGGCTCGACGACGCCACGATGCTGTGTTGCTTCGAGCGGAAGAAATCGAGGTACGACTGGCGAATCTGGGCTGAGGTCATTGGTTCGAAAGTGAATGAATGCTAAAGTCTAAGGACTAAAGCGTAGCCTAAGGAATAGGGGGGAGATGCGGGGGAGGGAAAGGGGAAAAGGCGATAGGGTTGGGGAATGCGCTTCGTAAGAGAGGGGTTGCCCTTGGGGTTAGGCTGTGGGAGGTTTCTAGTCATCGTGTCACCTGCTTTTGGAATCGTCTATTTAGGACTAACTTTGCTCATGCTCTTGGCGGCAGCTGCCACCCTCTTCTTCGTCGTTTTTCTAGTCGCCTATGCCTGGCGAATGACACGTCGGCGTCCTGAGACCGGCTGGTTCTACTGTGCGGTGCAGACGTTTTGCCTGCTCGCTGTCCGTTGCTTTTACCGCGCTCAGGTTCAAGGGGCTCACCACCTCCCAGCAACCGGTGGTGTGCTGATTGTCTGTAACCACGTTTCCTACCTTGATCCTGTCCTCGTGGGGGTCTTTTCCTCGCGACCTGTTCGCTTCCTTTCGTGGGAAGGTTTTGAGCGCGTACCCGTCATGCGAAGGATTATGCGTTTGATGGGTAGTATCCCTGTCGATGAATCCAAAGCCAAAGATGCCATTGCGAAAGCATCAGAGGCTTTGAAGCGCGGTGAAGTCGTCTGTATTTTCCCCGAAGGCCATGTGACGCGCAACGGTCACTTCATGGAGATACGTCGTGGGTTTGAATTGATCGCACGACGTGCGGGTTGCCCCATTGCCCCGCTCTGGATCGACGGTAAGTGGGGCTCCGTCTTTAGTTTTAGTGGCGGCCGATTCTTTTGGAAATTCCCAACGAGTTTTCGGCGCTCGGTGCGGGTTGTCTTTGGTCCAGCCTATCCAGCCGAAAAGTCAGATGAAACCCGCCAGCGGCTGCTCGAACTTTCGGCCGACGCCTTTGCGGGTCGTCCCGCACTGCAAGAGCATCTGGCTTCGGTCGTGGCAAAAGGTCTGGCACGCAAAGGTGGCAACCCTGCCATCATTGACCGAACTGGTGAACGCAAGTCGCTCTCAGGTGCTGTCTCCTTAGCCATCGCCTATTTACTTGCGCAACGCATACGTCGCGAGGTCACCACCCGTCGCGTGGCCATCGTACTCCCACCCGGTGCGGGTGCAGCACTGGCAAATTTAGCGTGCGTCATTGCCGATAAGGTTGTCGTGAATCTTAACTTCACTCTGGGGCGTGCCCAAGTTGAGTCCTGTCTGAGTCGTGCGGAATGTGCCGCCACGATTACTGC
>CAJBPJ010000258.1 GCA_903957465.1 uncultured Opitutia bacterium | reverse complement strand
GTTCACAGGTGCATCCATTCAAGCGGTCGTCACCGGCTCATACCGTGCCGTCGTTTACATCAAGGAAAACATGAAGTTAGATGCGTCCACCGCATCAACCGAAGCTTCCAAAGAAGTCGTCCGCATCTGCACCCAGTACGCACAAAAGGGCATGGTGAATATCTTCGCCGCCGTCTTCTGCTTCTCGCTGTCCCTTGCCTTCTTCGATCCGTTCTTCTTTATCGGTTACCTTATCGGCATGGCCTTCTTTGGCCTCTTCCAAGCTATCTTCATGGCGAACGCCGGTGGTGCCTGGGATAACGCTAAGAAGATTGTCGAAGTGGAACTGAAAGCGAAGAACACCCCGCTCCACGCTGCATCCGTGGTCGGTGATACCGTCGGCGATCCTTTCAAGGACACCTCCTCGGTCTCGCTTAACCCTGTGATCAAGTTCACCACGCTCTTCGGCCTCCTTGCCGTGGAAATCGCTGTGAGCCTGCCCCAGTCGACCACATTGACCTTCGGCTCAATCATCTTCGCCGTAGCTCTCTTCTTCGTCTACCGTAGCTTCTACGGCATGCGCATCCCTGTGGATGCAAAGAAGAAGTAAGTTGTAGGGATTCGCTACAACCTGAAGGGCCAGCTCACGCTGGCCCTTTTTATTGACTATGACTCACGGTCACATCGACCGAACGGTGTCGCGGGCATAGAGATATAGCTATGGGTCTCATTATTCACGTTCCACATGCCTCACATTTCATTCCGGCCGCTGAACGAGCTGGACTGGCCGTCGACGACGCTGAACTCCATCGCCAACAGCAAGCCATCGTCGACCACCATACTGACGAACTTTTTGCGCCACTCAATCCCGATATCATCGTTGTAGCCGCGCCGGTCTCGCGACTCGTCGTCGATGTCGAGCGCTTCCGCGACGACAAAGATGAATCTGCAGTAAAGCATGGTATGGGTGCCGTCTACACCCGCGGCGTTAACAATGTCCTCCTACGCCCGAAACTCGAAGCTAGCGAACGGGAGCGCCTACTTAAGACGTGGTACGACCCTCACCACGCCAAACTCAACCGGGAGGTCGAAAGACTCTGCACCACAGGTTCACAGAAATGCGTACTGATTGATGCTCACAGTTACCCGGTGGATCCTTTACCAACCGAACGAACAACCTCCAAATCACGTCCAGAAATCTGTATCGGCAGTGACGCACAGTGGAGTCGCGGCATCGAAAGCATCGTCGTAGCGTATTTTGCGAATGCAGGCTACGAAGTCGGCCTCGATTCACCTTACAATGGATCGTTGGTGCCGACCGTCGTTCAATCAAAAGCCCCTGATAATACTTACGCGGGCTTCTCCACGGTGATGATTGAGGTGCGTCGGGATGTTTACCTACAGACTGGCACTTCATTACCCAATGGACGATTTGAGAAGTTACGGTCGACCCTTAACGCACTTTACGCGCACTTGTTAGAGGCGAACCCTTTGGCCTAAATCTCTTTAGCCTTAAGCGAGCGCGGGATAATCCGTATACCCCTTTACGCCTTCACCATAGAAGGTGCTTTCGTCGGGCGTGTTCAAAGGAGCATTCGTCCGCAGGCGCTGAGGCAAATCAGGATTAGCGAGGAACGGCACTCCAAAGGCCAGTGCGTCCGCCCAACCTTCACGGAGGGCTTGTTCAGCTTGTGGGCGATCGAAACCTCCCGCGCTGACGATTTTACCTTTATAGAAAGCACGAAGCTCGCGCGGACCGACGCCATCCTTGGCGCCATGGGCGATATCCTGTGCAGTCACGCGAGTGATATGTGCGTAGGCTAAACCCATTGGCTCGAGTTTGCGCAGAAGCGCACCGAAGGTTGCGAGCGGATTCGAGTCGGCCATATCATTGAAGATGCCACCGGGTGAGAGACGGATGCCGACACGATCGGCTCCCCAGACCTTACTCACCGCTTCGGTCACTTCGACCGCAAGACGGATACGGTTCTCAATGGAACCACCATAGGTATCGGTACGATGATTGGAGCCATCACGAATGAATTGATCGATCAGGTAACCGTTAGCGGCGTGAATCTCGACGCCATCGAAGCCGGCGAGTTTTGCATACTTAGCACCATGAACATATTCAGCAATGATCGCAGGGATCTCTGAAGTTTCGAGAGCGCGCGGAGTGACGTAATCCTCCATACCCGTCCCCGTGAAAACTTGGCCTTTCGGCTTGATTGCCGAAGGTGCCACGGGGAGTTCGCGGTTAGGCTGGAATGCAGGATGCGAGACACGACCAACGTGCCAGAGCTGTAGCACGATTTTTCCGCCCGCAGCATGCACGGCGTCGGTCACCAATTTCCAGCCCGCAACCTGCGCGTCGGTAAAGATACCTGGCGTCCGCGGATAACCAAATCCACGCGCTGTCACAGCTGTCGCTTCGGCAATAATCAGACCTGCTGAAGAGCGTTGGCGGTAGTATTCGGCGTTTAAGGCATTTGGCACATTACCCGTATCTGCACGGCAACGCGTCAACGGAGCCATGAGCACCCGGTGGGGTAAACTCAAGGCGCCGAGTTGAATAGGGGCAAAAAGGAGGTCTTTGGACATATACCTAAAAGAATGCGGCAGACGTAGACTGCAAACTCTTCAGCAAAATGGACATTAAGTAGTTGGAACCCTTAACCCTCACTGCTTGTCTTAAAACCACCCATGAAAACCTCTGTGCTCCTAATGACCTGCTTGGCAGCTTTTGCCAGCGCCATGAATATCATCCCTCAGCCCGTTCAGGTCTCCCCGATCATGGATGCATCTGCGACGGTCCTGACCGGAGCAAAGGTTCAGGCTCCAGCTGCTTTTGCTCCCGAAGCTGAACTTATTCGCACGGCCTTTAAAGGTCCCAGCAACGGCACAACCATTCAACTCGTCCAAGTCACCGGCCCCGTCGGTAATTTCGAAGTGGGCGATGAAGGTTACACCATTAGCGCTGAACCCGGCAAACCAGTGGTCATTTCCGCACGTACCGCAGCGGGCGCCTTCTACGCTTACCAAACCCTCTTACAAGCCACCTACAAAGGTAACGACGGAAAAACCTACCTGCCCCCTGGCCTCATCCTCGATAAGCCACGTTTCAAGTGGCGCGGCCTGATGCTCGACGAAGGTCGCCACTTCTACGGCAAGGAGCACGTGAAGCGCTTCTTGGATTTGATGGCGATGCACAAGTTCAACACCTTCCATTGGCACCTCACCGAAGACCAAGGCTGGCGCGTCGAAATTAAGAAGTACCCAAAGCTTACACAAGTAGGCGCATGGCGCGACGAGTCCCCAGTTATGGGCGACCGCAATAAGGGCGACGGCAAGCGCTACGGCGGTTTCTATACCCAAGACGAGCTCCGTGAGGTCGTGGCCTACGCAGCAAAGCTCCATATCAACGTGGTTCCCGAAATTGAGATGCCTGGTCACGCTGGTGCCGCGATTACCGCATACCCTGAGTTTGGTAACGCCGACATCAAGGGCTACGCACCCAAGGTTAATACCCGCTGGGGCGTTCAATACTACATCTTCGCCCCTAAGGAGGAGACCTTCCGCTTCATCGACGACATTTTTGCCGAGCTCTGCCCGATCTTCCCCTCCGTCTACTTCCACATCGGTGGTGACGAAGCCCCTAAGAACCAATGGGACGGCTCTGCGTTCGCCAAGGACGTCATGAAACGCGAGGGCTTAAAGAACTCCCACGAACTCCAGTCCTACTTCATTAAGCGCGTTGAGAAGCTGCTCGCAGCCCGCGGTAAGAAGCTCATCGGCTGGGACGAAATTCAAGAAGGCGGACTGCCTAAGACCGCCACCATGATGGTCTGGCGTGATTGGAAATGGGCTCACCACGCAGTCAATAACGGTAACGACATCGTCATGGCGCCTACTTCACACACTTACTTCGACTACGGACAAGGTCCTACACCTAAGGGCGCGCAATACGAGGTCATCGGCGGCAACTTGCCTGTCGAAAAGGTCTATTCGCTCAACCCTGTGCCTGGCGACTTCACCCCTGAGCAGGCTAAGCACGTCCTCGGTTGCCAAGCCCAGCTCTGGACCGAGTACGGATTCAACTGGAGCAAGGTCGAGTACCTCACCTTCCCTCGCGCCTGCGCTTTGGCAGAAGTTGTTTGGTCTCCCCAAGAAGGGCGTGAATGGAAAAACTTCAAAGGGCGCTTGGATAAGCACTACAAGCTCCTCGACGCCGCTAAAGTTAACTACCGTAAAGATGACGGTAGCCCTGCCGTGACCGACAAGATGGGCCGGGGACAATAAACGATCTACAGGTGCAACAAAAAGGCTGGGGCCCAGAAAGCCCCAGCCTTTTTTATGCAGAGATAGCCTTACTTTACGGCGACTTCTGAAGTTTCGTTCGTCACCTCCACGACATCTGCCGGTGCTTTCTCCGGATTAGGATTTTTAAGTGTAAAGGTAATCCAGCCACGCGCTTTGCGTGCAGCGTTCATCTTCTCGAGAGCAGACTGTGCGAACTTGAACTGCTCAGGATCACGCGGACCTGTAAGGACGATTGGCGTGAAATCGTTCGCTTTGTAGGACGCATCTAAATGTTCCTTATCTTCTCCGTAAAATTTCTCGAGGAAGATGGGGGCAAGTGCCTGCCACTCTTTGGACTCAGCAAGGTCGACGGAATCAGATTCAAAATCCTCGTCATCCATAGACTCGAGCAAGTTAGCGTAAAGTCGTAGGGCCTGAGGAAAACCAAGGATAGCACTACCGCGCAGACCACTAGCCCATCTCAAATAATATTCCGCAGTACTATCATCCAACGACTCCTCTTTATCTAACTTGAAACGCGTATACATGTAATTGGCTGCAGGGTCACGGATCTCTTTCGTGACAGGGTCCAAGGCTAAACTCTCCAATTCAGCAAGCTCCTGCTCGCTCGGCTCTCTAGTCTGACAACGTATATAGGTATCGAGAGCAC
>CAJBPJ010000257.1 GCA_903957465.1 uncultured Opitutia bacterium | reverse complement strand
GAACCAAGCCAAGGCACTACGCGTCGTGACACTGATGCGAAAACCATCCATGGATTCCTCGACCTGTACGCCCTTGGGCGGATTCGTAGGCATTGCTTGGGGTCGCTGCGCAAAGGGTAGCGCTGTCTTGCATGCTTCGATGCCAAAAGATTGGTCGCACGAGCGACAAACGGCCAGCCCGGCCGACGGAGCAATTTCCGAGGCCGGAATCGGCAAGCCACACTCGGGACAATAAAGTTCCATACCAAGAAACTGAACAGTCATTGCCTGCGGACAAGCCTCGACCCAAAGGGGCGGTTCCCGGCGCGCGCACGCACCGGGAACCGCTTAGGGGTTTGCTATGAACCGATCAGACGCGTGCTGCCTTAGGGGCAAACACCTCATCTGCGCGGAAAAAACGCCGAATCTCGTCCTCTGCAGCTGCAGGGCTATCGGATGCGTGACAAACGTTGCGCATCATTTCGGTACCAAAATCTCCACGGATCGTGCCCTTAGGGGCGACTTTTGAATTTGTTGGACCCAGTAACTCGCGAACGCGGGCAATCACATTCTCGCCCGAAAGGACGAGTGCAATGACGGGACGTGAGGACATGAAGGCCTCGATTTCAGGGTAAAACGGTTTGTCGGCGACGTGGGCGTAATGCTCGCGCAAGACAGATGGGGTCAGACTCATCATCTTGGCCGCACGAATCACGAATCCAGCTTGTTCAAAGCGGGCAATAACCGTGCCGCAGAGATTCTTCTCCATGGCGTCGGGCTTAAGAATAATAAGGGTCTGTTCCATAATGGCACCCTCGTTGGACGAGGGTTGTTTAAAATGACAGGTCACCTGACCTCGGACAAGTTCAAAAGCCAGGGGCAAAAAATCCGCCTAAACCTCTAAATTTCAGGCCTTTACGAGCAATACGACCGCGTGACAGGCAATCGCCCGACCCTCACCAACGGCGTCCATGCCTTCTTGGGTTGTCGCCTTAACCCCTATTTGGTCGCCGGTAACCCCAAGCAGTGCCGACAGGTTCTTGCGAATGGCTGGGACATGTGGGGCCATCTTTGGCTTTTCTGCCAAAACAACGATATCGAGATTACCAATCGCCCACCCCTTTGCGGCGGCTTCTTGGACAGCACGTTCCACGATGCGTGCCGAATTCATGTTCTTGAGCGCCGGATCTGTGTTTGGGAAAAGTTGACCGATATCAGGTAGACCTGATGCCCCGAGAATCGCATCGGCAACTGCATGCAAGATAACGTCAGCATCGGAATGACCCTCTGGTCCAACGGGTGAATCAATCTTCACACCCCCCAAGATACAGGGACGACCCGCAGCCAAGGTGTGAATATCATACCCGAGTCCGATGCGAAAAGGCGGCTGCATAGAACACTCTCTAAGCCATCCATGAGCGAATGGGAAGCCCGTGTGGTGTTTTCCCTTGAAGCCTTCCCTGTCGCGGGCAAATTAAAGCTCCCAGGAACGGTGCGGTAGCCAAGTGGTAAGGCCGGGCTCTGCAAAAGCCCCATTCGTCGGTTCGATTCCGACCCGCACCTCCACCTGGGAAAAAGAAGGGCCACCTTAAGGCGGCCCTTATGAGACTCTAACGGACGCTCAACGTGCAGGTTTACGCAGACTGTCAGGACCGTTCACTTTGGCATTCACGCGAAGACGTAAGCCGTTCAGACGAATGAAGCCCGTAGCGTCGTCCTGATTGTAAGCCTTGGTAGGATCCGCCTCCATCGTGGCAATGTGCGGATTGTAGAGCGAACGCGGGCTCTTGCGGCCGGCAACATAGACACCGCCTTTATAAAGCTTCACGCGTACTGTTCCGGTGACGTTGCGCTGGGACTCTGTGACGAGTGTCTGCAGGGCAAGGCGCTCAGGTGCATACCAGAAACCGTTATACACGAGGGCTGCATAACGCGGAATCAACGAGTCGCGTAAGTTCATCACTTCGCGATCCATCGTGAGGGATTCAATTTGGCGATGTGCAAACTGTAAAATGGTGCCACCGGGTGTCTCATAGACGCCACGGCTCTTCATCCCCACGAAACGATTTTCCACCATATCAACACGGCCGACGCCATGCTTGCCACCCAAGCGATTCAACTCACGCATCACGCCTAAGGGGTTCATCTTCTTACCGTTGACGGCGACGCAATCGCCCGTGCGGTACTCGAGTTCAACAAACTCAGGCTTATTCGGAGCGTCCTCAGGAGCGACCGAGAGCTTAAACATATCTTTATGCTTCGGGGAAAATACATCGAGCCATGGATCCTCAAGGATGCCGGCCTCGTAAGAAATATGGAGCAAGTTACGGTCGCTCGAATAAGGCTTCTTGGCGCTAGCCTGCACAGGAATCTTGTGGCGCGCGCAGTAGTCAATCATCTCAGCGCGACCAGGAAACTCGGCACGGAAAGTCTCATCGCGCCAAGGTGCGATAATCTCGAGGTCGGGAGCCAAGGCAGCAGCTGTTAACTCAAAGCGAACTTGGTCGTTACCCTTTCCAGTAGCACCGTGGGCGATAGCAGTAGCACCTTCCTTGCGAGCAATCTCCACCATACGCTTCGCAATGAGCGGACGCGCAATGGACGTGCCAAGGAAGTATTGTCCTTCGTAAATGGCATTCGCCTGCAACATCGGGTAGATGAAGTCCTTCGCGAACTCCGCTTGAAGGTCGTCAACGTAAAGCTTAGCCGCGCCTGTCTTACGAGCCTTGGCAGGTAGACCATCGAGTTCATCCTCTTGGCCAACGTTGGCACAGAAAGCAATAATCTCAGCGTTGTGGTGCTCCTTAATCCAGGAAAGTAGGACGGAGGTGTCGAGACCGCCTGAGTAGGCCAAGACAATCTTCTTCTTAGGGGACTTCTTCATATGGATAGGTTGAAAGATTAGGCGCGGGCAGCAGCAAGATGTGCGAGTAGAGCTTTTTGCACATGCAAGCGATTCTCTGCTTGATCAAAAATGATACTCGCTGGGCTATCGAGAACCTCCTGCGAAACCTCTTCGCCTGGATGAGCAGGCAAGCAGTGCATAAAGAATGCACCGGGTTTAGCCAGTGACATTAATTTTGGCGTCACGCGGTAGCTATCGAGCTCCTTTAGGCGCTGAGCTTTTTCAGCCTCCATGCCCATGCTAACCCAAACATCTGTATAGACCATATCCGCGCCACGCACGGCAGCTTCAGGGTCTTCATTAAAGGTGTAAGTTGGCGTGAGCTTGTCGCGCCGCAGTTGCTCCTGAATTTCTTTTCCAGGCGCATAACCCTTTGGACCCGAAAGTACGACTTCCACGCCGAGAATTGCACCCGCGAGGATGAACGAATTCGCCATGTTACAGGCAGTGTCTCCCAAGAAGGCGACTTTTCTTCCACGCAAACATTCTGCGTAGGCCTCAGGTCGACCTGGCGCCCAACGCTCAGCGAGCGTAAACATATCTGTCATTAACTGACAGGGGTGCAGAAAATCCGAAAGCGCATTGACCACAGGCATCGATCCTTGGGCTGCAAAATCGACCAGTAGTTGATGGTCGTGGCAACGAATGACCATGCCATGGAGGTAGCGCGAAAGCACGCGGGCCGTGTCTGAAACAGTTTCGCCACGCGAGAGCTGCATGTCATCCGCATTCAGCATGACCGGTTGGCCACCTAACTCGTGCACGCCTACTTGAAAGGAAACACGCGTGCGGGTGCTTTTCTTGAAAAAGAGTAAGCCCCAAGACTGACGAGCCAACGACGGAGGCGTGTGACGTCCACGGCCAGCCTTAAGCGCTGCGGCCGTCGCAAAAATGGCCGCAATCTCGTCTAGACTTAAATCGGACTCCTTGAGGAAGTGTCTCATCTCAGGAAAAAGTGAACAATGACAGTACGGGTCGGATTGGACAGCGGAAAATAGCAGCTTAAGCCCGAGGGAGGCCTGCCAAGACCTTACCGAAGATGTCCACAGACTGAGCTAATTCAGCCTCTGTAGCGGTCAAAGGGGGAAGGAAGCGAATCGCGTTCTCCCCCGCAGGAACCACGAGCAAGCCGGCTTCACGTAATAACGCAACGATCGGCCGAGGCTCACAATTCACAGCCACGCCGACCATGTAGCCTAAACCGCGTAATTCGCGGAAAATATCTGGTCGGGTTAAACCCGCAGCACGGAGCGCAGCATGCCAAGCCGGGGACTGCTTCGCAACCTGCGCCAAGAGACCTTCTTTTTCAATGACCTCTAACGTGGCCAGTGCGGCTGTAGCCGCTAACGGGGATCCACCAAAAGTTGTCCCATGCGAGCCGGGTGTAAAGAGGTCATCATGTGGCGGTGCCACCCAAATAGCGCCCATCGGAAATCCGGCGCCAAGACCCTTGGCCATCGCAATCGCATCAGGAAGTACACAAGCCTGCTCGAAGGCAAAAAATGTTCCTGTCCTGCCGATGCCGCACTGAATCTCGTCTAAAAGCAGTAAGATATTCCGCTCAGAACAGAGCACCCGCAGCTCACGTAAGAACGTTGGGTCAGCGACAAAAACACCACCCTCCCCTTGCACGGTTTCGACGAGCGCAGCGGCGGTTGTTTTTGCATCCAATAAACGATCCCATGCTTTAATGTCATTTAACGGAGCCGACGGAAATCCTGCGAGGAGTGGCCGAAACCCTTTTTGAATTTTTTCCTGCGGCGTCGCCGACATACCTCCAAAGGTACGTCCATGAAATGCGCGCTCTGCCACAACGACGGTTGTGCAAACCCCCTCTGCCCCAGCCTTACGCTGACCATGCAATCGCGAGAGCTTAATGAGCGCCTCATTAGCCTCAGCACCGCTGTTGCAAAAGAGTGCCCGACCTGGACCGCAACGCTTGGATAATTCAGCTGAGAGCTGAACCACTGGTTCGCTACGAAAAAGATTACTCACATGGATTAACTTGCCGGCTTGTTCACGAACGCGAGCGACCCATGTCGGGTGAGCGTGACCCAGGGCATTGACAGCAATACCCGTTGAGAAATCTAAGTAAGCTTTACCAGAATCATCCCAGACGCGCGCACCCTCGCCACGAACCAATGTTACAGGTAACGTCGCGTAGTTGCCCATGAGGAAGCGGGCATGCAGGTCTGCAGTGTTCTCAGCCATCAGCTATGAACAATTTCCGTGCCGACACCTTTGTCAGTAAAGATTTCCAAGAGAAGGCTGTGTGGCACTCGGCCATCAATAAAGTGCACACGACGCACCCCGTCGCGCAACGCCTTTACCGCGCTATCAACCTTAGGGATCATGCCGCCATCGACGACGCCCGTGCGCTTTAACTCTTCGACTTCACCAATACGCAAAGTTGGGATAAGCGAGGTGGGATCCTTGGCGTCCTTCAGTAAGCCAGGAACGTCACTCATAAAGATTAACCGGCGAGCACGTAATGAACCCGCAATAGCTGCCGCAGCGACATCTGCGTTGGTGTTGTAAGGTTGATCATCTTCATCGAGTGCAATCGGCGATATCACAGGGACATGTCCGTCGGCTTGGGCTTTCTTAATCAACTTCGTCTTCACGAACTTAATGTCGCCCACAAAGCCGACATCGATCTCTTTGCCGGCAGCATCGCGCACCAACATCCGTTCACACAGGTTAACCGCGTTACCGGGCATGCCTAAAGGATTAGCGCCCTTGGCACGAAGCGCCTCACAAATCTCTTTGTTAATTTCTTCGTTCAACGTGTGCTCAACAATTTTCACAGTGGCGGCATCGGTCACCCGCATGCCCGCGCGAAACTCAGCTTTGATTCCAGCTTTATCCATGGCGCGGGTGATTGCCTTTCCGCCACCGTGAACGACCACAACCTGGATGCCGACCGCCGCAAGGAAGGCGATATCCGTAGCCACACGCTCACGCCCTGAAGGATCAGGATCGTCCATGAAGCTACCGCCGTACTTTACAACGAACGTAGAGCCACGGAATTTGTGGATGTAAGACAGGGCTTCGAGAAGGACCTCGGCCTTTTCTGCAGGCGTACTCATCGGACGGTGAAAGTGTCACCCTGTTACGCGACCGCGCAACAGGGAAAACAAGGCAAGGGGTTTACTCACTCTTGTTGAAGTTTACGTATGCCTCGGAAAGGTCTGTCGT
>CAJBPJ010000256.1 GCA_903957465.1 uncultured Opitutia bacterium | reverse complement strand
CTCAGAAATAGTGATTGTCGACTCTGGGTCGACCGACGGAACGCTCGCGATTCTCGAGCGTTTGCGGCTGGAGGGTTTGCCCATCCGGATTTTTTACCGGGAATGGACGGGTTTCGCCGACCAGAAGCAATATGCCCTTGAGCAATGTACCCAGCCTTGGGTCATCAATATTGATTGTGATGAGAGGCTTGATCCTGAACTACGCGAGGCGCTTCCTGGTATGCTCGAGGCTCCCGCGACGGTAGGTGGCTGGCGCATCCCGCGGCGACCCTACCTCCTTGGCCTAGGCTATACGCCATCCTTTGTACACGAGGGTCGCATGCTGCGCCTCGTGCGCCGCGAGACCGCCCGGTATGTCTCAGGGATGCTTGTGCATGAGGCGATGACAATCGCAGGAGGGATACGACTCGCGCGCCGTGGTACCCTTTTACATTTCCGAATCCTGTCGATCGATGTACAAATTCGAAAAGAAGGAGACTATGGTAGGCTGAAGGCCGAACAGCTCCGTCAGCAAGGTAAGCGCTTCCGCCCCCTACGCCTCATCCTCAGCCCAGCGATCTATTTTCTGCGGTACTATTTCATGAGGCGCATGTTCCTCTGTGGGTTCCCGGGATTCATCCAGTCGGCGACAGGTGCAGTCTACGCTTTTTTGGCTGAGTCGCGCATGTATCAGGACGAGTTTTCCGAACGAGATAGGGCAGAGGATGATCGTCGTACCTGCGGACTCTAAGGCATGCGAATTTTTCATACTCATTTCGGACGCGATGGTGGCGCAGAGAAGTTCTTTGTGAGCCTGGTAGGTTCATTGAGTGAGGCTGGCGTTGGGCAGACAGTTTTGATTCGACCTGGGCGTAGCTGGAAGGGTCGGCTTCCCGCTAATGTAGAAGTGCATGAAGGTCTGCCGCGGCTCCTCACCCCTTCGCGGTTTTTAGTTCCTTGGAAGTTTAAACAGCTTGTTGCCGCGCAAAAGCCAGCGGGCGTTCTTGCTTGGATGCCACGAGCCGCTGACTTTATGCCATCAGGTGGGTGCGGCCTGCGTGTAGCACGTCTCGGAGACTACCCGACATCGCTCAAACACTTTCGCAATATTGATATCCTTATCTGTAACACTCCGGGGATCGCTGAACACATTAAGAAGCTTGGTTGGAATAAGCCCGCTAAGGTCATCTCTAATTTTACGCTCTCTCGTCCTGCGCCCCCGGTTGCACGCGAACAACTAGGTGCGCCCCCGGGTGATTTTGTCATTCTTGGTCTCGGGCGGTTTGTCCGTCGCAAGGGATTCCACACGCTTATAGAAGCGCTAGCCACGACGCCTAATGTGCATCTCTGTCTATTAGGCGAAGGCGAAGAGGAGCAGAATCTTCGCCAGCAGGCGCGTGACCTCGGAGTCGCTGCGCGTGTACATTTTGCGGGATGGCAGACTGATCCCAATCCTTGGCTCTCAGCTTGCGACGTCTTCTGTATGCCGTCGCTTCACGAACCACTCGGAAACGTTGTTCTCGAGGCCTGGGGTGCGGGTGTGCCAGTTATCGCCTCACGCTCGGAGGGTCCGTCATGGATGATGCACGACGGCGAAGATGGGTTGCTTTTTCCCGTTGGCGATGCGCCGGCGCTGGCTGCAGCCATTGCACGGGTTCGTAGCGAGGCTGGGCTCGTGGAGAGACTCATCACAGGTGGCCATCGTACGCTTGAGGCGTCTTTCTCGCAGAAGGCGGTCACGCGAGCATATATGGAGTTATTTGAGTCGCAGGTGCAGGCTTAAGTTCACGCGCTTGAATATCGTGCACGGCTTCCCCTTGCCCCCAGCCATCGGCCTGTCCTACCTTACACCTTGAGTATGGCGGTCGAGCCCAACAGTCAGGACTTCGTGCACCTGCACGTGCATACCGATTACAGTATGTTGGATGGCTGTAGCCGGATAGATCGCTTGATGAGCAAGGCTTGCGACATGGGAATGCGCGCCGTTGCCATCACGGATCACGGCAATCTTTTCGGCCTTTTTGATTTTTGGAACGAAGCCAAAACCCTGTCAAAGAAGGGTGACAAAAGAATTACACCCCTATTGGGCTGCGAGCTATACCTCGTCTGGGACCACCTTAATACGGCTAAGCCGGATCGTCGTGAGCATAAGTACTACCATATGGGGGTGCTGGCGCGTAATTTCGAAGGCTACCAAAACCTTACCCGCCTTGTCTCGAATGCGCATACCGTCGGTCTTCACTACAAGCCACGCACCGACCTTGAGCAACTAGCAGCACATGCCAAAGGCCTTATTGGTTTTAGCGGATGCCTACAGGGAGTTATCCCGCAGCTCCTTTTGCGTGGAGATATCGATGGCGCTCGTGCGGCCTGCGGTAAATTTATCGAAATTTTTGGGCGAGAAAACTTTGTGATCGAGTTGATGGACCACGGACTCGAGGAGCAGAAGTCAATCCTGGCTCCTCTTTTGCAGTTGGCTAAAGAGTTTAACCTGCGGGCCGTTGCGACCAACGACGTCCACTATGTCGAGGCAACACACAGCGGCGCGCACGATGCTATGTTGTGCATCCAGACAGGCGCACGCTTAGCGGATGAACGCCGGATGCGTTATTCGGCTAAAGAGTTTTACTTAAAGAGTGAGGCCGAGATGCGCCGGGTCTTTTCGGAAGTTCCTGAAACAATTACCAACACGGTCGCCATCGCGGAAATGTGCGACGTCGCTCTACCTGTCGGCAAAAGCTTTTACCCCGTTTACCCGATTGAAATCAAATCGCGGCCTAAGAACTCGCCGCGTATCGAGAAAATTCTCGACGGCTACGAGGCACTTAAAAATGAATTAGCAACTTCCGCGGGGAAAAAGGCAGACTTTACTATACCAGAAAATCTGCGCGAACCGATGCGCACCCCTGGCACACTTTTGCTGAAT
>CAJBPJ010000255.1 GCA_903957465.1 uncultured Opitutia bacterium | reverse complement strand
GTGACGGCATTGCCATGGCCTACCGCGTCGGCGCAGAAGTGCGTGACATGGAATTCGTACAATTCCACCCGACCGCACTCTTTACAGCCGACGGTGGACGGGCGCTCATCTCCGAAGCCGTTCGCGGCGAAGGTGCAATTTTACGCGATGCCAGCGGACATGCCTTCATGGCTAACTTCCATCCTCAGGCCGACCTCGCGCCTCGCGATGTCGTCGCCCGGGCGATTGATACCGTTATGAAGCGTGCCGGTTCAACCCATGTACACCTTGATGCGCGACATTTCGCTAAGGGTCATTTCGCACAACGTTTTCCAAGTATCCATGCTACCTGCCTTAAGGCGGGTATTGACCCTGAAAATCAACTTATCCCTGTTGTACCGGCGGCACACTACCTTTGCGGGGGAGTTGCCACCGATCTCGCAGGGCGAACCAGCATCCGCGGGCTGTTTGCCGTAGGCGAAGCTGGTTGCACCGGCTTACATGGAGCCAATCGACTTGCATCCAACTCCTTACTCGAAGCTGTCGTCATTGCACACGATGGCGCTTTAGCTGCGGCGGAGATCGTGAAGACAGCGCAGCCTGAAACCGTAAAGTTACCAGCCTGGGTTGACGGTAGCGCTATCAATCCGGACGAACGTGTCGTCATCGCCCATAACTGGGATGAACTACGTCGCGCCATGTGGGACTACGTCGGGATTGTCCGCACCGACAAACGTCTCGCCCGCGCAGCCTCACGCATACGCACGCTCTCCGAAGAAGTTGGCGAGTATTATTGGAACTTCCGCGTTGAGCCGAAGCTACTCGAACTACGCAACCTCGTGCTCATCGCAGAACTTATAGTGACATGCGCTCAACAGCGTCGTGAGAGCCGTGGCCTCCACTACACCATCGATTACCTCGAAAAACTACCCGAGGCACGACACTCCTCGACGCGTAAAGGATGAGCATTAAAATTGCCATCGTCGGCACGGGTGCGGTTGGCGGATGGTACGGAGCCTTACTCGCTGCCGACGACCATGAGGTTCGCTGCTTAGCCCGACGCGATGCGACCATCTTAAATGAGAAAGGGATTCGGCTCATTCAACGCGGAAGCGATTCGGTTCAGCGCATCGCCCTAGCCACCTCGGACCCTAAAGAAATCGGCATGGTAGACCTTGTTGTGGTAGCCGCTAAAACAACCGCGAATGCTAACTTGGCTCAATGGCTCAAACCCATGTGTGGGCCTAAGACCGTACTTCTCACCCTACAAAACGGCATGGGTAACGCCGAGGTCTTAACTCAGATTGTCGAACCTAGCCGTGTTGTCGCTGGACTTTGCTTTGTGTGCATCAATCGGACAGCACCCGGCGTGATTGAAAATATGCTACCGGGCTATATCCGGATGGCTGCTGCTCAAGGTCCGATCCACGACAATGTACGCAAGTGCGTGGATATTTTTTCCCATGCTGGCGTTGACTGTAAGGCCGAAGATTCACTCGACGCAGTTCTTTGGAAAAAGCTGTGTTGGAATATCCCTTTCAATGGACTCGCCATCGCAGCAGGCGGCGTAACCACAGATCGTATCTTAGCGGACCCTAAGCTGCGGACACGCGCACGTATCTTAATGCAGGAAGTTCAATCGGCGGCAGCTGCATGCGGGGTACCCTTTTCGCAGGAACACCTCGAACGCCAATTCACTGTCACTGAAACCATGGGGCCCTACCGCCCTTCGAGTCTCATCGACTACGTTGAAGGTAAGGAAGTAGAGATCGATCCAATTTGGGCGATCCCCCTTGCGCGCGGAATCGCGGCGGGTGTACCCATGCCTGAACTGAGCAAGCTACTCTCAGAAATCCAGGAACTCGTCGCTAAGCGTCGGGGCTAGATAAGCCCCTAACTTATTTTAGCCTAACAGGAGCCAACTCAGGGGTCGCTTCGGGAAGTGCCCGGAAGAGTGAGGCAATTTCCGAATTTACGCGGGCTTCAGTCCATAAGACCTCAGGCCAACCGTTAATCGAACGTGCCGAAAAGATACGATCACCTTGCGCATTAAAGACAGAAACAGAAAGTGTGTAGATACGTTCAGTCTTTCCGTTCGTCGTTTCATTGCCGATCAGCCAGGCGGCACGTACGGTCGCATCGGCAGTACCATCTTTCGTAACCGTGTAACCTCTGGCAGTAACAGAGCGCCGAATAGACTCTTGAACTGTTAACTCCAAATTCTGGGTGGTGCTTGAACTTGAGCCTGAGATCACGGGAGTGACATTCAGGTTACGAACCTTTGCTAAATCACCGGAACGGTCTGGCCGGGAACTACAGGCAGCAAAAAGCACAGCCCCTGTGAGCCAAAGCGACACCTTGAGCATCGATTTCATATGGGAATAACTAGCCGAATAACTTGGTGAAACAAGCAAGTTTGTGGGAATAGCCCAAGGTTGACCCAAAGCCTCCCCCAGCCTCTTCTTTAGGCTATGGCGGCGCCGATTCCACCCGCAGGGGTCTCGCTCGATATTGCGGGCACCTTGCTCTTTCCTCACCCCTCCGTGGGCGGCGTTTATGCAAAGGTTGCAAGGGCCCATGGACACCAAATTGACCCGTCAAAACTCGATGCACGTTTCCCGACGGCACTCCAGTCGACCCGCAAAGAAACCAGTTCCAAAGAACGCTGGGCCGAGATTGTCGAACGCACTTTCGCTGGCAGTATTCCGCAGAGCTCCATGGCCTCTGTTCAGGCTGGATGCTGGGAGGCTTTTGGTCGCGGAGAGGCATGGCGAATGGCGCGTGGCACCCTCATTATCCTGACACAATTAAGGTTCCTTGGACTGAAGATTGGGGTGCTCTCCAATGCTGATGGTCGCATGCGACAAGTGCTCGCCGAAAAGGAACTGCTCGAGCGATTCGATTCAGTGATGCTCACGGACGGCGTTAGCGCCGCCAAACCTGACCCAGCTTCCTTTGGAAAAATGGCCTATAATCTCGGCTGCAAAATCGAACAACTCGTCCATGTCGGAGACGGGCTTGAAGAAGATGCGCGAGGCGCAAACGCCTGCGGAGCCCATGGAATCTGGGTTACAGAGGGTCCAGCGCCCGAAGGTATCCACCGTATCCCGCGCTTAACGGCCCTCCCTGAAGCCATCCGCGATCTGATGCTTCCAGATTCAGTCGGTAAAAAATTAACCCGTACTGGGCGCAACCTAATCGCCAATCTACGTGGACATCCTGAAGAGAAAAGTCGGTCTAACGAAAGGACTGTCCGCAGTATCGATCAAGCCGTTGAAGAAGCTGTTAAGCGGCTCGGTATCGACCGTCCCATCCCTGAACACGCCATCAGTGCCGGCTGGGCCAAACTTCTACCGCCGACTCTAGCCCGCAGGACTGCGCCGTTACGCATCCTTCCGGACGGAAAACTGATGATTCAGTGCGAAGGTGCCATTGTCAGGTCCGAGGTCGCATTCCACAGCCGCTCACTACTCGCTAAGATTCGCGAACTGCCAGGTTGCGGCCACATTAAGGCAATTGGGTTCGTCGTGGGATAATCCCCGCTCTGAAGGCCAATTGGACGTCTCTGGGTGGGTATTTTAAGGCTACTCAAGTCGCTCTTAAACTTATGTAAAAAAGAGCGGGTGAAGCCCGGAACTACCCAACGGGTTCCAAAGCCCCATTAATTCTAGCCAAAGAGCAAATTGGCTGTTGTCTGGCCCTAGGTTTACGGGGTGGGAATAACATGGGAATAACCTTGCCACCCCTTTGAGTGCCAAGTTGATACATCTTAACCACAAACGGATATGCTCAAGCGCCTCCCAGGCCTCTTCACTCACGCGATTGGCATCGACCTCGGTACAGCCAATACCCTCGTATTCCTAAAGGACCGCGGGGTTGTTCTCCGCGAACCCAGCGTGGTCGCCATTCGCACCTCGACCCGCAAGCCGATTGCGGTCGGTAACGACGCCAAGATGATGCTAGGTCGTACCCCAGGTGACATCCTTGCACTCCGCCCGATGAAAGACGGCGTCATCGCCGATTTCGAAATCAGCGAACACATGCTTCGCTACTTTATTGGTAAAGTCGCCAAGAAGTCTCTCTTCACCAATCTTGTCGTCGTTATCGCTGTACCTTACGGAATCACTGCCGTTGAAAAACGCGCCGTGATGGATTCTGCCTACCGCGCCGGCGCAGATGACGTCATCACGATTCCAGAGCCTGTCGCTTCGGCTATTGGCGTCGGCCTACCGGTTGAAGAGCCTGCAGGTTCCATGATTGTCGATATCGGCGGCGGCACCACCGAAGTCGCCATCCTTTCGCTGGGAGGCATCGTTCACGCACGCTCTATTCGCGTCGGTGGCGATGAGTTCGACAATGCCATCACCAATTACGTAAAGCGTTCCTACAATTTGATTATCGGTGAACGTACAGCTGAAGAAATTAAGATTAAGATCGGTTCAGCTTACCCGCTTGAGCAAGAGATGACGATGGAAGTTAAGGGTCGCGACTCCGTTACCGGCCTCCCTCGCCAACTCCACCTCACCTCGCAAGAAGTACGTGAGTCCATGATGGACAACCTCAATGCTATCATTGACGCCGTAAAAGCTGCCCTCGAGCGCTGCCCTCCTCAGCTCGCTGCCGACTTAGTTGACCGCGGCATTGCCTTGGCAGGTGGTGGCGCCCTCATCCGCGGCATCGACCGACTTATTTCTGAAGCGACTGGTCTGCCAGTATTCGTTGCCGAAGATCCGCTCTGCGCAGTCGTGAATGGTACGGGCAAGATTCTGTCTAATTCGTCGCGCTGGGGCGGCGAGTAATTGCATCGTCCATCGTGAGCACGAACCCCGTCCAGCGTCTACGCGGACCCTTGGTCGTGCTTGGTTTAATCTTTGGGACTTGGCTTATCTTACCTACCGCATTTCGCATCTTCACACGCGAAGCCTTTGCTGAATTTCAAGCGCCGGCACTTGGACTTGCCTCACGCAGCCGTGAACTCGTTCGCTTCTGGGAACTCAATAGCCGCGACACCGAAGAGCTTTCTGCGGCAGGTCGAGATTTAGCACGCGCCGAAGCCGGGTTAGAATTACGTTTGCGTGAACTCGAATCCGCAGCCTCCGAGAACCGTCGCCTTCGGTCGATGCTGGCCGCACCCACCCCTCCTGAGTTCCGGACTATTGTCGCCCGTGTGGCCGTACGGGAATCCTCTTCATGGTGGACTCGTATCACCATTCGACGTGGACGTACCGATGGCGTTCGCCCTGGTTGCCCCGTAGTCTTTGGTGACTGTGTTGTGGGACGTGTTGCCGCGGTGCACGTCGATACCAGTGAAGTCGAACTCATCACCAGTCCAGGTTTCCGTTGCTCCGCATTTATTGAAGGTGATCAAAGCAACCGCACCGTACTTGTGACGGGTGAGCCCGACCTTCCTTTTACGGCGCCCTCTGCACGCGTTACCTTTATCCCTTACGAGTATACCCCGCCTGCCGGACAAGTGGTACGGGTTGTCACCACTGGACTTGGTGGTCTCTACCCTCGCGGCCTACGCCTCGGCACACTTTCACCTGAACTCGAAGAAACACCTCAAGGCGCCTACCGCAACGGGACACTCCAACCTGCGCGTGAGCTTTTATCTTTAAGGGAAGTGTCCGTACTCGTCCCAACTGAACCACAGCCCTACGAGGAACTACGATGAGCCCGTCCCTGGGCTGGCTGATTGCGCTGGCCACTTGCTACCCCTGGTTACTCGCCGGAGACTTACTCAGCGACCTCACGGCGCCTTGGCATTTACTGGTATTCATTTCAGGTGCTGTCTTGGTTACGCCATTTCTCTACCTACGTACGTGGCAAGCCGTGCTACTTGCAGGCTGCGTTGGACTTGCCTTTGAAGCTCGCCGACCGATCGCCCCAGGCACCTTCGCTCTTCTGTTAATGATTGTTTCCGTCGTCGCGGTAGCTTGGCGCGAACGACTGAATTCTAAAACCTGCATGGCTGGCGGGCGTAACTCTCAATATGTTGGTATGCGCCCTCGCACTCCCATCGTCACTGCCACAAACTCAGACGTGGACATGGAGCCAATGGATTTGGTCTTACCCGCTCGAGATACTTTTTGCCGGTCTAGTTGCCTTCATTCTACACCACCCAATTACAGCTTGGCAGACCCGACTTCTCGAGCACTCGGGGATGCATAAAATTCAGGAAAAATGATCGCGCCGAAACCAGACCCCGATGACAGCTCCGTCACACTCGTGCCTTCGGCTCGGAGCAATCGCTCGCGCGTACTGAAGTTAACGATCATCGGGGCAGCAGGTCTCACCTATTTGCTTCTAGGATTAGTTTATCGGCAGCTCATCCAAGGCGACCTTTTTACCAATCAGCACGAACGACAGATTCGCCATGCCATCATCATTCCCGGTACCCGCGGCCGTATCTACGACCGTAATGGTTACATCTTAGCGGACAATCGGGTGCGGATGAGTGTTAATATAGATCTCGGTAAACTCCGTGGGCCAATTTTACGCGAACAGCGACGACTCAATCTCCAAGCCAAAGCGAGCAATCCGAGCGTCAAGCCTGACCTCGAAGCATTACTCAACCAAGCACGCCTGAATATCGTCCAAGGCTTGCTGGATAAAGTAAACCGGGCCCTTTCGACCCGTCAAAAACCTATCAACTTGCAGGTTAATGCAAAGTCCCTGGCTGTCCATATCCGCGATCGACGGACATTTCCTTTCCAAGTCGTCGCTGATCTCGGTGCCGTTAGCAAAAACACCGACGAAATGTTTGCCCGCTTTGTCGAGCAAATGCCCAATGATGACGTTCTCCGTCTCGACCATGAAATTGTGCGCTATTACCCCGAGGGCGAATCGGCTGCGCACATTCTTGGTTATGTGCGCGAACACAAAAGCGTTGAAGATACCAATGGCACTACAGGTGCGGCCCAAAAAGCAGCGGACCTACGTACCCAATTAGGTGAAAAGTATAATCTCGGCATCAACAGTTTCACGAGCGACAAGGTCCTAACCGGAGAGCGCGGGATTGAACTAACATTCGAGGGCGTACTTGCGGGCACCTCCGGCTACCAAATTTGGGAACGTAATATTATGGGCTACACCCGTAAATTACTTGGACGCAAAGATCCCAAGCAGGGTTCGCATATCGTGTTGTCGATCGACAAAGACATCCAGCGGGCAGCTGAGCAGCTTTTGAATTCAGTCAAAGATCCCTACGGCCGACCGCTCAACGGTGCGGCCGCCATGATTGACGTCGAGACAGGGGAAATTCTCGCCATGGCCACTGCACCGAGTTTTGACCCAAATCGCATGGTTGGGCGTATTAGTTCCGAATATTACGACGATATATCTGATCGCGGTGGCTGGATTAACCGAGCGACCCAAGGCCTCTACCCTCCAGGCTCAACCTTCAAACTTATCAATGCGATTGCCGGCCTGCGTTGTGGCGCAGTGCGCTATGACTCCGTACTAGATTGCGGTCCCTTTGAAATGATCGGCAACCGTGCCTACCCAGAACACACCCCCGAAGGGTACGGACCTACAGACCTTGAGAAGATGCTCATCGTTTCATGTAATGTTTGGAATTACCAAGTGGGCATGAGAACCGGCATCGAGCGTATTGCCGCTGAGGCTAAACGCTTTGGTCTCGATGAACCACTGTTGGTATCCCCAATCGATGGCTTAGCGGAATACCGAGAAATCGCTCGAGGTATGATTATCCCTTCGCCTGCAGTTAAGCAAAAACGTGAAGGCACTTCCTGGACACAAGGAGACACCGCTAACTCATCTATCGGACAAGGACTGTTTCGCACGACTCCACTCCACATGGCAGCATTCATTGCCTCCTTCGCACGCAATGAGACGCGAACCAATCTCACACTCATTCACGACCCCGGACGCCAACTTTCACAAAAAGGAAATGAGGTTACGGGCCTTACTGCCATGCAGCGATCGACATTCATCGAAGGCATGGCTCGTTGTGTCGAAGAAGGCACCGCGAAGCCTGTAGAGATTCCTGGTATGCGCATCGCCGCCAAAACTGGCACCGCTGAGTATTTCCGCGACGGCCAAAAGGCACACTTAGCATGGACCCTAGGTTTTGCGCCGGCGGATAATCCGCGTGTCGCCTTTGTGGTCTGTATTGAAGGTGAAGATATGACGAGTTGGGGCGGTGCTACTGCTGGCCCAGTCGCCAAAGGTATGCTCTTAGCTTGGATGAAACGTGAGATGCCTGCTGCTACGCCTGCGGAAGAACCCGAAGAAGAGCCTGGAGAGTGATTCAGTATAGTTGCTTAAGCGATATAGACGAGAGCACCCGACGGTACGGCATCGAACAGTTCCGTAACATCGTCATCTGAAAGCAAGATACAGCCATGACTATTCGGCTGTCCAAGTTTGGCCGCCTGGTTCGTCCCATGAATATACACAAAGCGTGAATGCGTATCCACCGACTGCCCCTGCGCGTTCTTCCCTTTGTTATAACCTGCTTCCAAACCATCGAGACGTAGAATCCGCGTGGTGATTAAGTTGTCGTCCGGTGTCGACCAATCCTTGGAGAGCGTGCCCGTGGGTACGCGCGCTTTAAATACCATGCCGTGCGATGCGCCTGCACCAATCCTCTCGAGTATGCGGTGGAGCCCCGTGGGTGTGCATAATGAGTCAGCTACGCAACCGATCCCTGCACGTGCGGTACTGACCTTATAAGTCCGTAAATGCTTCCCGGAGCGAAAGTGGTCTAATGTTTGCTGGACAACCGATACAACGAGGCAATCGTCCGAGGTATCGAGTAAGAGTGCCTTTCGGCGCTCCTCGATTAACCCTAACAACCTCTCGGCTTCCTCGGATGGCATATCGTATCGGTATCGTGGGCGTGACTGGCGCGGTCGGTCAAGAGCTCCTCGCACTTTTATCACAACGGAAATTTCCCGTAGCGGAACTCCGCCCCCTCGCCTCGGCCCGTTCAGCCGGCGGCAAAGTATCTTTCGGCGGCAAAGACTGGGTCATTCAAGAAGCCACCCCTGATGCTTTTGCTGGGCTTGATTTTGCGATCTTTAGTGCTGGCGGTTCAGTCTCACTCGCCTTGGCACATGAGGCAGTTAAGCGCGGTTGCACCGTCATCGACAATTCGTCGGCATTCCGGATGCAGAGCGACGTCCCACTGGTCGTGCCCGAAATTAATGCCGAGGCCCTCGATGCACACCGTGGTATTATTGCGAATCCCAACTGTTCCACAGCGATAGCTTTAATGGGATTAACCCCGCTGCACCGCGCATTTGGTCTCAAGCGCTTTGTGGCTTCAACGTATCAAGCGGTCTCAGGCACCGGAGCGGAAGCGATGCGTGAACTCGACACACAAGTACGTGCCTGGGCAAAGGGCGAAAGCTCACCACCCAAGGTTTACCCACACACAATTGCCTTCAACGTGATCCCTCACGTCGATAGCTTCCTCGAAGACGGCTATACCAAGGAAGAGATGAAGATGCTCCATGAAGGTCGGAAGATTCTCGGGCACCCCACCCTGCGAGTGACCACTACCTGCGTGCGCGTGCCCGTCTTCCGTGCACACTCCATTGCCATTAGTGCAGAATTTGAACGTCCCGTGGACCTCGCAGTCGCGCGTCGCGTCATCAACGAATTCCCAGGCACAGAACTGTGTGACAACCCTTCCACCAAGACCTACCCGATGCCTTTAGATTACGCAGGCAAGGAGAAGTGTGGCGTCGGTCGTCTGCGCAAGGATTCACTCTTCGACAACGGACTCTCTCTGTGGATCTGCGGTGACCAACTTTGGAAGGGTGCAGCCCTCAATGCGGTACAGATAGCCGAGGCCTTGGTCGCCCGCGGTAAACTTCGTATCACTTAACCTTCGACTTTCGCTTGCCACGCCGCCCTTTGGTAGCGTGGTATAGCGACCTGCCTTAGGCCCGATAGCTCAATGGTAGAGCAGTTGACTTTTAATCAATTGGTTCGGGGTTCAAGTCCCCGTCGGGCCACCAGGCAGAATCGAAGCGACACCAGCCACACGAACGCGTGGTGAAGCTTCTTTTCGCTTGAACCATCGGCTCCGCTTTGCACTCATCACTTCCTCGCTGTCTGGCCGGATAGCTCAATGGTAGAGCAGTTGACTCTTAATCAATTGGTTCGGGGTTCAAGTCCCCGTCCGGCCACCAGCGGGATTTTTTAACGCTTACCGCGCTGGCGGAGCACTTCGAAGAGACAGACGCCGGCTGCCACCGAAACATTCAAGCAAGGCACCGTGCCGAGCATCGGGATGCTTACCAATAAATCGCAGGTCTCAGCAGTCAGGTGGCGAATGCCATCACCCTCTGCACCTAAAACAATCGCTAAAGGTCCCGTGAGTTTCGCGTTATAGAGCGACTGGCTCGCCTTATGGTCACTCGTGCCCGCAACCCAAACACCGGCTTCTTTTAATTTATCGAGGGCGTTACGCAGGTTGTTCGCCAAAACAATCGGCAGATTTTCCGCAGCACCGACCGCCACGCGACGTACCGTTTCCGTAATCGGGGCGGAGTTTCGACGGGTGATGACGACGAAGGCGCAACCGGCACAGTCTGCTGTTCGCAATAGTGCACCTAAATTGTGTGGGTCCTGAATACCATCGAGCACCAACACGAGCGGATCCTTTAGACCTTCGAGAAGTTCTGGGATGTCTGCATCCTCAAAAAGCTTCAGGGGGACCAACGACTTCGCGTGACGGTTAACTCGGGCAATGGGCTTACGAGACATAGCAAGAGATGTATTGAGCCTTGCCCAAGAAGCAGGAAGTAAAATCCGAGCACATGAGTCGATGGGTCTAGATGGCACTAGGCTCTTTGGGCAGTAGTTTACCCCTTGACATGAACGCTCTTTCACCTGACCATCCGTTCATGGAAGCACTCACCGACCGCCAAAAAGCCATTCTGGAGTTTATGCAGAAGCATATCGCTAAGAACTCCTACTGGCCCTCGATCCGCGATATCCAAGCCCACTTCAAGTTCGCGAGCACAAATGCCGTCTACGGGCATCTACAGGCCCTAGAACGCAAGGGTGTACTCGAGCGCGTGCCCGGTGCTGCCCGTGCTTATCACATTCCCACGGCCGAGGCCAAAAGCGGCTCGGTTGTCATCCAGTTCGAAGGTCCAGGCGAAGACGCTATCGCACTTGGCGACCTCCCTGTCATGGGGTCCATCGCTGCCGGCTTCCCCGACTATACCGAATCCTCAGGAGTCCTCGATCAACTCCAAGTACCCATCCAAGAAGGTTCACGCCGTCGTGCCCCTCAGTCCTTCGCCTTGCGTGTGCGCGGCGACAGCATGATCGATGCCCAAATTTTTGACGGCGACATGGTTGTCATCGAACCTGGTCAACCTAAACCCGGAGATATTGTGGCTGCACTGATCGACGGCGAAACCACTCTTAAGCGTCTCGTACGTCAAGGTGGCAAAACTTACCTGAAGGCAGAAAATCAAGCTTACCCCGAACTCTTCCCAGTTACGGAGTTAATCGTTCAAGGTATTGCCCGTTCGGTCGTTCGGAAGATTTGACGCATTGGCAAAGTTTGCGAGGATGCTCCAATGGTCCTGCGCGCGCTCTCGGGTCTTTATGTACTGACGATTGCTGCCAATGCAGCGACGGCAGACTATAAACTCGTACTCGAAGAGAACTTTGAGGGTACATCTCTTAACCCTAAGATCTGGAACATCGAAACCGGGAAACGCCGAGATGCTATTAATTCGGCTGAAGCGGTGGATGTACGTAATGGAAAGTTAGTCATAACGACTTGGACAAATCCAGAGGGGAAAACGCTTTGCGGGTTCGTCACTACACGCCGCAAAGTCGAAGTCGTCATGGGCAAACTTGAAGCCCGTTGTCGCTTCAACGTCTTGCCCGGCACTCAAGTAGCCTTTTGGGCACAATCTCAGACTTACGGCAAATCAGGTAAAGCTGCCGGCGCACCGATGGATGGGGTGGAGATCGATATCATGGAGACCACTGGCGTGATGAAAGGTGAATACCAATATGCTTTGCACTGGGGTCCCTATGGATCACCCACCGAGAAACGTATCAGTTCTAAACATTTTAAAAATAGAGTCGGGGGAGAATGGCATACTTATGGCGTAGAGTGGGACGCCACGGGCTATCGCTTCAGCCGCGATGGGCAGATTGTTGCGACCGATACCACCTGCCCTGCATCACGTGCACCGGAGTTTATTCTCTTAACGAGCGAATCGAATATCAAAAGCTGGAATGGCGAGCGTCCTGCCACTGGCTATGGATCAAAAAGCCAGTCAACCAATCTCTTTGAAGTCGATTGGGTGAAAGCTTGGGAACGCGTCCCGAAGTAATCGGAAGCGCCGAATTACTTCTTCGGAATTTCTTTCACTGATATCTCGCGGAAGGCCACAGGGTCGCCATGACCAAGGAAACCAAAGAGTCCGCTTAAGCGGTCTTTTCCAGGATGAGGTGAATTCGCCATCACCGTCTTCATATCAACTTTCGAAAGATCGGCATTCAGAATGGGGTAACCGTTGAGCTCCACTTTAAGGGTGTGACCAACGACTGTCACTTCTTGGAAGTTCCATTGGCCAATGGGACGTTGGTAGCCGCGCTGAGCTGCCACCATGCCATACGCCGAACCGTGGGCCTGCCGGACATCAATCTTCTGTCCGGTATTCTTCTCATAATTATCATCCAATACCTGACACTCACACATACCTTCGTAGGCAACATTGCCCTTACCTGGCGATCGAATCGCTAGGCCATTGTTGCCACCTTTGGGCAAACGAATTTCGAGCCTGACCGCAAAATCCGACAACTCCTTATCGTAGTAAAGATTCCCACCCTTATTGCAGACAATCACACCGTCTGTCACACCGTAGCCTTTGGTGTCGCCCTTCCAACCGGTGAGATCTTTACCATTAAAAACCGTAGCGAACCCTTCGCGTCCGTGAGAAGCCAGAATACGATTAGCTTCATCGGAAGGAATTTCGCGCACGCGTAGATTACGCCAACGGGTGGGTGTACCATGCGACTGCAGTAATAATGGTGCTAAGTCCGGAATCGCTTTGGAACGGTCATAATAGTTTTCCAATATCGCATGATCGACGACGAGCCGGTCGTTGAGCCAAACACTCACGCGGGCACCCACTTGAACAATGCGCATCGCATTCCATTCTCCGGCAGGTTTATCGGCTTTCACCAAAGGGTCCTTACCTGGAGCACCCCCGCTGTTATTCCAAAGACCCCCACTACCCTTTTTGGCTCCGTGCTTCCATGCGTCTTTATCTTCAGGATCCCAAATCTGTATCTGCGGAACATTGCGAAGATAGACACCAGAGTCGCCTTTGGGAGAAATTTTATATTCCAGACGGAATTCGACATC
>CAJBPJ010000254.1 GCA_903957465.1 uncultured Opitutia bacterium | reverse complement strand
GGGATAGAGATGGAGCGCATTCATGATGATGATGCCGACGAAGCGCCCATGTGATAGCCAATCGATGGGGTGTTCGTGCTCCATCCAACCCAACGTGCAAAGAAGGGCGTTAAGAGAGCCCTCTGTGCCTAGTATTTGTCGGATACCTATCGCGCCGATGAATGGGGGTAGAATCATCGGGACAAGCACAAGCAGTGCCAATGCATGTTTGCCCGGAAAACTGTACCGATGATTGAGTGTCGCTAAGGGTAGGGCGATGAGCGTCGCAGCAATTGTACTGAGACCGCCAAGTACGAGTGCGTTAATGAGCCCCTCCTGGTAAACAGGCTCACAGATAACCATCCAAACGTAATCAAGGGTAAAGCTTCCGTCCGTTGGGGACTTAAATGCCTCACCAAGGATGCTGAGTGCAGGATAAATAAACGCGGCACCGAGCACTAACAAGATGACAACAAGTAGAACCCAGGCTGTTTTTCGTGACATGGCTTAACGTGATTCTTGAAGGTGAGCGCGGGCAAGTTGCTCCGCACGCAGGTAGTTCGCCCGGAAGGTCGCAGAGAGTTCAGAGCTACGACGTGCGGACGTGATTGGGTTTTGATTATCGAGTCCCGGATCACCTTTGCCGACTCCAGGGTAAGGCATTGACGATATGTCGCACAAAGCCGCCAACGCATCCGCTGGCATTCCAGCTTCAATGATAGTTGCCCAGGCGGAGGTTAATTCATCGTGACAGTCGATACACATTGCTTTCACAACTTTGCGCAGTGTCCCGAAGGTCGCTGATGTAAGTTCGGGACGGTAGGTGAGATGGTCGGTACGCACATACGGTGATTGTGCGGCGGCATCGCCGCGATGCTCGGTGGCGTATGCGTCTCGACGAACCGGCGGTCGATGTAATTCATGCCAAAGAGGTCCACCTGGGCTTCCGGCGGGTGCTTGCCATAACTGTTGACCTTCTGGGCTTAGCACGAATTCAACAAAAGCTTGGGCGAGTTCGGGTTGAACACTTCCGCGAAAAATTGCGATGGGGTCTCCGCTCACGGTGCTGCCTGTAGCGGGAGCTGACCAAGCTAGACGTGGTTCCCGTCGATTTTTCTCCTTGGCATACGTCCTGCCAAAATAGTCGATGCACATTCCGGCCATCGCATCGCCGGCGGCGACATCGAGGGGGACTTTCGCGCCACTATCCGTAAAGTAACGGGCATTCGCTGCTAAGCGCTGGATGATTTGTAGGCCTTCAGTCCAGCCTTTTGCCAGTCGTTCAGCTTCAGTTAGTCCAGCGCGCGTTGGGTCCGCGAGACTGCGCTGCATCTGCGATTGTATGATGAGTTCAAAAGCTCTGGCCACCGATCCGCTCTTTGTCGGATCGGCTAGGGCTAATTGTCCACGGAGAGCGGGCTGAGTAAGGTCCTGCCATGTCCTCGGTTCAGGCAGGTTGAGGGTGCGCCATCGGGTTGGGTTGTAACAAATACCAAATTCGGAGAGGCAGGCACTAATCCAACTGCCGTCGACAGCCACTAGTCGCTCCCCAGTGAAAGTTGCCGGAATTGCACCATTTTCTCCGAACCATTCAGGATGTCGGTCGAGTACTGATAGGCGGATGAAGCGCCCCTTGCGCGCTTGACTCGCAAAATCTGGTTCACCACCTCCAAACATAAGATCGATGCCAATTCCTTGGCGATGTTCGCTTTCTGCGGCTTTGAAACTTGCGTCAATGAGTAGTCGAATCTCAGAGGTTCCACCCGGGCTGCGCCAATCGACATAAACGTCTTCTCCGTGTTTAATTTTCCATTTACGTGCGAAGCCTTCTGCAAATTCACGTCGGATTGATTCGCTGTGTGGTGTAATAATTACCAGTCGACGTGCTTGGCTTGCTTTTCCTTGGTTAGAATCCCGACGGAAAGCAATCGGGAGGACGCAGAGTAGAACTAATAGCGTTATGACGATGAGAATGGGGCGATGATTGCTCATGAGGCTGGCATGACGACAACTTCCTCTGGCTTAGCGGTTATCCTCAGGACGGTTCCCTCGGAGAGTTGTCGATCTGGATTAAGTAGCACGACTTGTAGGCTACCAAGCCGGCTATTGACGGTTAGTTGAACGCGTTGGCCTAGGTAAGACTGCTCTTGAACGATTGCAGCTAAAGTGTTCGGTGTCTCTTCGGCGCTCGGCGTCCAGCATTCGGGCCGAATGGAAAGAATAACCTTTGTCCCCACTGTGGGCTTCCAGTTGTAATGAGGCGCCCGGCCGATGAGTACGCCACCCTCTGTGCCAACTTCAATATCGCCGTCTTCTCGACTGAGTACGATGCCGGGAATGAGGTTAGTCTCTCCAATGAATGTTGCCACATGCGGGGAAATAGGGCGTCGATAGATTTCCTCTGGCCGACCGACCTGAGCGATGCGTCCATTATCAAGTACGGCGAGGCGATCGGCCATAGAGAGAGCTTCCTCTTGGTCGTGTGTAACATAAACGGCAGTTAACCCGTTTTCTTTTACAATCCGGCGAATTTCTTTTCGCATATCGATACGCAGCTTGGCGTCTAGGTTCGAAAGGGGTTCATCGAGTAGCAGGCACCGTGGTCTAACAACGAGTGCGCGCGCCAGTGCCACCCGCTGCTGCTGTCCGCCAGACATCTTGCCAATGTCACGACCCCCGATACCTGAGAGATGAACAGCGGCTAATGCCTCGTCGACGCGCCGACGGATCTCATCCCGGGGTACTTTTCGTTCCTCGAGTCCGAAGCTGACGTTTTCCGCAACGGTGAGGTGTGGCCAAAGGGCATAGTTTTGAAAGACGAGGGCGGTCTCGCGGAGATGTGGTGATAAATGAGTCACGTCTTGGTCACCAAAAAGTACTTGGCCGTGATCTGGTTGCTCCAATCCAGCAATGCACCTCAGTAGTGTTGTTTTTCCGCACCCAGATGCACCGAGAAGAAAGAAGAGTTCACCACCCGTAATTTCCAATTCAACATCATTGAGCGCTTTTACGGGGCCTGAGTCTGTTTGGTAACTCTTGCTGACCGCGCGGACGATGAGTTTATCGAGAGTTGAGGTTTTAGTCTTCATTGCTTTTAAATATTTTCAGGTGAAAGCCAACGCGCAGAAATAATTATAAATCGTCGACCAAGTAGTCGATTAATAGGTTTGAGCGGTGTGGCGGCTGGATCTGCGGTGACGAGTCGGGCGTGTGCCCGGTCCCGTGGGTCCACAAAGTCTGGCGTTCGTTGAACAACAATCTCAAGAACGGAACTACGTTTCGTTCCATCGAACGCTGGCGGACTTTCGCCGTAAGCTCGAATCAGAAACGTATCGGAGCGAGTCGTCAGCGCTGGACCAAGGGCTTGGAGTAGGTCTCCTTGGAAAAGACAGCCGTTGGCCCCAAAACCTGTATGCGTACGATTGATGTTATCAGGATCAAGAATCTCGATGTTTTTAAAATAAGATCCAGGTGGCATGCCGCTACGTTTGCCCCCCGCAACCAAGTAGTTCCAGTTGTGCGAGATGGCGGCGACAATCGCCGTCGCGCCTGCTGGCATCTTGGCCATTGCTGATGACGCCCCCAATACTTTGTCCGCACGCGCGATAGCTGACTCGAGTGTACCAGATGTAAACATCCATCGATTAGCACTGGTCGCCGTTGGCAAGGCAGGTGAAGCAGTTTCGGTTGCCGTGTTAACAATCGGGTAGAGGGACGTATTGTTTGCGGTGACAGTATCGACGCGCGCACCCGCTTTACCTGTAGGACCTAGGTAGCGATTGACGAATTCACCTAAACCAAGAAAAGGCGTCGCTGGATCTTGTGTTACAGGGAATCCGCGGAAACGGCGAGCGGTTGGCGGATATTCTTGATTCGCTTCTGTCCGCTGTAGGAACTTCGCCCTCGCTTTAACCTCATCAACCGCACCTTGTGCGAGTGCACGAATCTGAGTGTCGGTAAGGTTGGCGTAGCCCGACCAATAGCTCGCATCTAAAATATCGCGAGTGGCAATGGCTTGAGTAGTCGAACCTAGTACGCGTGGGTACCGTGCATTAGCGTTTACTGCTGGTGAATTCGCTGCGTTCGCCCCAAGACCGATGGCTTTGAGTGAGGCAAATAGTCCAGTCCACGCCTCGACAGAGGTTGAGTTAACATTGAATGCACCCTCATTGAGTAAGTAGGCGGCGATGCGCCGGTAGCCATCGGGAGTGCTAGTGCCGTTGGGGGTGCAAAATCCTAGAGCCGCAAATGTTTCCGCAGGAGAACTCTCGCCTGTTGGCCAGCGAAGTCGCATACGTGGATTTGCTAACTTGGATTTGCCGATAGCAAAGTCATCAAGCACTTCCTGTGTAGACTGTTTGCGGACCGCATTGTAGTTGCCTGTTCGACTTGTAAGTAATCGCGGTGCAGCCCCTGAGAGAAAATAGGTATCCCAGACTGCGTTGTTAAGGAGATAGGCCATGTCTGGAAAGGTGTGGCCGCCTTGGTAGGCGGGTGTGCCATGGGTCCAGCTTTTGTCGAGTGGTACTACGAGTGATGGGAAAGAGTTTCCAATCGTACGATAAGGGAACCAGTCCCAGACATTTACATTAGCATGCATGAACTGTCCAAGCGAGAGTGGCGGGTTGGTCGGAATTTCAATCTCTGTTACTTGAGTTGCACCGAGCACGCCGTGAGAGTAGCCGCCGAAAGCTGCACGTCCGTCAGCTTGTGAAGCATCTATTTGCAAGAGATTACTCCAAGACCCAGAGGCTCCATTCATTCCGAGTTCGTCGCCGCCGACAACTTGTGTTCGGAGACTTGGTGCTCCGATTGAGTCCATGCCGTTTTGCGATGGCGCGGTTGAACTTTGTGCAAGTGGGTTACTGAAGAGCCAGATAGGATTGGACGCTGGGACGGGGGAGGCTTGCGCCGCTTGCCAAGTTAACGCACCTCGGTCGTAAGTCGTTCGCCGGGTGGTATCCGCAAGCCGCATGTGCGTATCGAAGGCACCGATGACTGCACCTGGTGACCCGGAGGCACTGAAATCGCGGATATTGCTCATTGGGCCGATCTTGACTGGCACTGATTGAGTACCAGGGTCGCCGAAGAATTGTTTACCGATGCCCGCTCCGCCGAAGGCACCTATATTTACCATGAGTCCGTAGCTTGCCAGAGAGTTTTGTCGCTTGGTGCCAATGACTTCGTCGCTTCCGAGGTCGCCCCCGATACGGTCACCTGCGAGACTTTGTTTCCAACCAGAGCTGAAGTAGAACCAGTGATGCCATTGCTTGGTATTCGTCGCTTTCTGCCAGTCAATCCATGTTGAGACTGTATCGCCAAGTGGCAGTGTTGCGCTGGCGCCTGGCGCGAGGAACTTGCGCACCACATAGGGCGTTCTACCATCAGGAAGGCCAGTGGTTCCGCTCAATGTATAGGTCCCGAAGTCTGCATAGAATCCGCCCGTAAAGTAAAACCCACGGGTAAGCTTGAGGACTGGATTGGTATTCGTCGCTCCCGAGCCAAGATTCGAAGCTGGTACGAGGTCCTTGGATGAGAATACAGCGAATTCCCCTGGCTCCAGGGTCGTCGTCGGAATCAGCGCAGTGAAATTTTCTGCGTTAGCATTACTATCTGCTGACTTCACGTTGAAGATGTTGGTCATTTCAGCTCCAGTCGATTCCATCGCCGGGTTAGCCGTGCTGTTTCCAACGTGGGAACGCATAAAGAGCGAGAGCCCGTCGAGGTCGGTGAAGGCGATGCGTGCACCACTACCTACGGCACGTGCGTCTGCTTCAGTCGACGCAGGTGTTTTTAATCGCAAGCGGACATTGTAAGGGTTGTGAAGTACAACTACCGGGGTACAAATAAGTTTCAGGGTGTAGTCGGCCCCAGACGCGACTCGCTTAATTGAAAACACCATACAAAGACGGTGGATGGTTGGCATATACGCCCCGCGCACCGCACGAGGGATAAAGCAATATTCACGCTTTGGGTTTGGAAAACCGAGCGGGTCTTCACTTCCACCATAACTGTCGAGGCCTCCGCCAAACGTACCGCCATTGGACCAATAACCGTTGTCGAGGTCGAATCGTGAGTAGTTTGTATCGGTCGCTGGTGTTGGTTTGTAACCCCCGCGAACAAACTGAGCAGTGTTTGGGAAGAACGCCCGTGCGTCGATCGTCGGGGTATTCGCGGTCCAATCGACATCTTTATAAAGTCGGTAGTAATCCCGTACAAGATGCCAAAGGGGACCAGCTAGTCGTCTGTCTGTTCCATCGCGAGCTGGAGCAGAGTAGGTAGGATTACTTGGAACGAGTTGCGGATCGCGCAGCGTCTTGCCTGCGACGTCTTCTCGTAAAAAAACTGGTGCCCATGCGGCATAATTCACGCCTGTTGTTCCAAGGTTGCGACCTGGGTTATCGGGATTGGATTCCCACATCGGTACCCAAATACGTGGGCGCGGGTCGCTCGAACTAATCGTCCCAGTGCGACCTGCTGCAAAGTAAGGGTTCCAGGAACGTCGCTGGTTGACCCCTGGTTGCAAGTCGGCCGCGTACATTTCAACGGCTTCGCCTGCGCCTGAGCCGAACTCAGAAAGATCGAATTCACGGTCATCCATTTCAAATGCCAGCGAGAGATCTTTCTTTAACCCACCACGCATACTGTCTGAAAGTACTCCCGATGACCAGTAAGTGTGATCATGAAAAGTCGTGGTGGCTGCTGTTTCGCCAGCGAGAGGTGTGTCCGTTGCATCGTATCCGCTCAGGAGTGGGTTAGTTGTTCGATCGATGTTCGCTAAGACAGGCGAGTTGGGTGCAACGTTTTTGAATCCGAGTAAGAGTTCAGTACCAAAGCGTCCAGGTGAACGGAGCGCATCGGCCGTTTCGCCTAATGTCGAGGCGTTGCCGGCAAGGTTACGAGGGTCAGTAAGGTTGATGCGTGACTTAACTCCTTCGTCGCCTACCCAGTAGGCGAAACCGCCGCAGGTGCTCCCTAGCGTAGATCCAGGCAGCGGAATAGCTGGTAATGCAATGCGCCCATCAATATCGTCAGCAGTGCCAGCGAGATTGTCGGGTCCTACATCAAGCACTGCGCTGCCTTTGCCCACCAAAAGAACCACTGTCTCCTCGGAGGCCGCAATTGGATAATCTGTCTGCCATGGTGCCCATTGGTTTGTGGCGTAATCGGCTTTCCCGGATAGATTCGTAGATTGGGCTAAATAAATCGTTGAGCCAACCGAAGGGTCCTTGTCCCCTTTGCCGCTGATAATCCATGCAGGCGGCTGCTCCGGACGGTCTGTTCGCCAAACACCGGTCCAAAACCACTGTCCTTGGCCGATGCGGGCCCGTGCAGGTGTTGTTGATTTATAGAGACTCGGTGGCGAAAGTTTCGAGGTAAGATCTCCCCGAGCAGTGCTACGTTGATCTGGACCTGCCTCTTGCTGAAGGTGCGCTAGCGCGAGTCGCGCGGACATGAGTGCGTTCAATCTCGTCCGAGTATAGTCGAGATTTATGACTGCCAGTCGGGACTCAATGTTGAGAAATCCGGCTGTAGTGAGTATGACCAGAACCAGCAGGGCCATAATCGTTAGGGCAATCACAAGCGCAAAGCCCTTGCGCTGGCTTCTCACAATGATTGCCACTCGCCTCATTTTAACTAGCAGCTGGCCGCTTTGTGTGTGTCGAGTTGACCTTTAAATTACTTACGCTGCCGTTGCTACGTACAGATTGGCTGGGTGATTTAGCTTCGGTGGTAGTAGATGGGGCTGATTCTGACTTTGCATCTGTTGGTGACACTATTTTCTCTTCGATGCCCCGTAATACTACAGTCTTGGCTTGGCCTGGTGTGGGTAAGATAAACCAAATTGTGCGAATGTCGTTGAGTTGTAGCCAACGTGTGCCGCCTGCGAGTCGCCAATTACCATCATCAAGACAGAAGAATTGCCCTTGGCCATATTCCTCGTGCGCAATTTTGGGTCGGATGATTATCTCCTTGCCTGAGTCGAGAACTTGCTTGGTGCCTGGGAAACTGAGGCCTACTTGCTGCTGACATAGGTTAAAGAAGCGCATGCTGCCACCTGCTTCGGCATCCTCTGGGTCTGCCACTAAAGAAAGTTTCATCTGTTCTCCTGTTCGTTGGAGAATGGCGATAAATCTGCCTCCTTCTGGTGGGATAATCGCTGAGACTAAAGGAACCCACGTTGGCTCTTTTGTCGGCGAGTTCTCGCTGGGTGGTTGCGATTGATAAAAGATGAGTGTCTGATCTTTGCAGGGTACGCGTAATTCGTGGGTGAAAGATTGGTTATGAACTTCTACGACCGTTGGTTGGTTTTTATCGTTCATAACCGCGATTTTCACGCTAAGCTCATCGAAGCTTAAGCATCGCAGCGTGACATGCTGAACCTCGCTTGGCGGGGTGGCTGTAACAGCAGCAATAGCGGTTAGAAACAGAATCATTTCCCTTACAGAAAAAAGGTCGTTGTTGGCATGGGCGACCTATTTTGAGCGTCGTGTAGGCGAAGTAACACGACCGACAAATGAAGGATGCAAAAAATACACATTGTAACGTCTTCGGCACAAAATAAGGCATTTTAAG
>CAJBPJ010000253.1 GCA_903957465.1 uncultured Opitutia bacterium | reverse complement strand
TGGCTTCGGTCGGGGCTTGTTCGCCCAGACAATCGGCATCGACGCCGTTGATGCGGAACATGCCACTGTCGCATACCACCGTAAAGTTACCACCGAGGCGGTGGGTAATCGTCACCTTCGTGCCGGCAGGTAAGACTGCAGGTTCGCCGGACGGAATAACCGTCGACTGCACATCACGACTCAGGGTGCGATCGTGTGGACCGGGAGCGTGGCGTTGGGATTCGGTGGAGGACATTGGGAGGAGAGTAAAAAGTAGAAAGTAGAAAGTAAAAAGAGGGAGACAGGGTTAGCTGGATAGCTGGTTGGCTGGATAGCTGGATAGCGGGTTAGCCGGTTAGCTTTTCTGAGCAAATTTTGCCTGGAAGCGGAGGCGGAGGACTTCGGCGAGGCCGGGGTGGGAGACTTTACCAATAATCTCCTCGAGGAAGCCGAAGGCGAGGAGCTCTTGCGCAGTCTCGAGCGGAATACCACGAGCACGGAGGTAGAAGAGTTCAGCCGGATCGATCTGCCCGGTCGTCGCACCGTGCGAACATTTCACGTCATTCGCCAAAATCTCTAAACCAGGGAGCGAATTGGCTTCAGCTTCAGGCGAGAGAAGTAGATTGCGATTGGTCTGATAGGCATCCGTCTGCTGAGCATCAGGCGCAACTTTGATGAGACCCGAGAAGATAGTACGCGATTTACCAAGCAGGGCATTTTTGAAAAGCAGGTTGGACGTCGCACTGCCCGCAGCATGGACCTGCAAAGTGCGTTGGTCGAATTCCTGATCTCCATCGGACACACTGATACCATAGAGGCGAACATCGGCACCTTTGCCTTCAATACGCACCACGTTTTCGAGGCGGGCACGACGTGAACCGAGCGAGGCGTTCACGGAAGTGATACGGGCGTCGCGAGCGCCGACCGTGTTATCAATCTGGAAAGACTGGGTGGCTAAGCCCCAATCTTGGACAGACAGACGGTTCACTGAAGCATTAGCGCCGGCATGCACATCGGCTGCAGAAATATTGAGTGCCTTTAGGTTACGTTCTGCGCCGAGGAAGAAGTCGGCCATGGTTACTTCGGACGAATCTTCGGCGATGACCAAGGTGTGAGGGAATACTGCCGCACCTTCGGTAGCTGTCCAATGTACCGCCAGCAGGGGCTGTTCGACTTTCACGCCCTTAGGGACGTAAAGCACGGTACCGGCTTTGAGCCAGGCACGGTGGAGCGAAAGGAAACGTTCGCTGCCGAGCTCAGCTTTATGGCGCAGCAGGAATTTCTGTAAAAGGGCAGGGTGATGCTTGATGGCATCTTCGAGGGTTTCGAAGACGACGCCCTTGGCGGCAAGTGCCGGGCTGAGCGCAGGTTTGAGCACGCAATGTCCATCCACAAAGACCGCGAGACCCGCGGTGTCTTGAATGAGTTGTGAGCGTGCAATCAGGGCAGCGGCAGTGCTTTCGGATGGTTCGGCAACTTGGGTATAGCCTTCGAGTGACAGCGAACGGGTTTCGGAATAACGCCAGAGCTCATCGCCCAGCTTGGGCATGGGGAGTTGCTTGGCGGCAACCAGACCTTCTTGGCG